>JAWVGD010000049.1:0-21786 GCA_033855515.1 Baekduia sp. | reverse complement strand
CGCGGTCGCGCTGGATCTCCTCGATGCGCCACGACGACGCGCCGAGCAGGAACGTCTGGCCGGGGCGCGCCTCGTAGACCATCTCCTCGTCCAGCTCGCCGACGCGGCGACCGTCGGGGAGGACCACCGCGTACAGCCCGCGGTCGGGGATCGTGCCCGCGTTGGTGACCGCGAGCTGGCGCGCGCCCTTGCGCGGGCGGATCGTCCCGGCCACGCGGTCCCAGACGATCCGCGGGCGCAGCTCGGCGAACTCGGCGCTCGGGTAGCGCCCGTCGAGCATGTCCAGGACGTTCTCGAGCAGCTCCCGCGACAGCTCGGCGTAGGTGTAGGTCCTGGTGACCAGCGCGAACAGGTCGTCGACGTCGACCGGGTGGTCGTCGTCGGCGCCGGCGGCGATCGCCACGATCTGCTGGCACAGGACGTCGAGCGGGTTGCGGGGGACGACGGTCGGCTCGATCTTGCCCTCGCGCATGAGGCGCACGACGACCGCGCACTCCAGGAGGTCGGCGCGGAACTTCGGGAAGATGCGGCCCTTGGACGTGTCGCCGACGTTGTGTCCCGCGCGGCCGATGCGCTGCAGGCCGCGGGCGACCGATTTGGGGGACTCGATCTGCAGGACGAGGTCGACGGCGCCCATGTCGATGCCGAGCTCCAGCGACGAGGTCGCCACCAGGCAGGGAAGCTGACCGGCCTTGAGCTGCTCCTCGACGATCGTGCGCTCCTCGCGCGCCAGCGACCCGTGGTGGGCGCGCGCGATCTCGCGGGGTGGATGGGGTCCGATTCCGGCGTCCTCGTCCTCCTTGGCGGCGAGCTCGTTGAGGCGCAACGCGAGGCGCTCGGCGCCGCGGCGGTTGTTGACGAAGACGATCGTCGAGCGGTGCTCGCGCACGAGCGCGAGCATCTGCGGGTACATCGCGGGCCAGATCGACTTGCGCGTGGCCTCGCCGCCCGGCAGCGGGTCCAGCGGGTCCAGCGTGGTTCGGTTGGGGTCAGTTACCTGCTCCGGCTCGACCATCGACTCGACCGGCACCTGGATCTTGACGTCCAGCGGCTTGCGGATCCCGGCGTCGACGATCCGGCAGCTGCGCTTGGGCCCGACCATGAACCGGCCGACCTCCTCCAGCGGGTTCTGCGTGGCGCTCAGCCCGATCCGCTGCGGATCGCGGCCGTGCGTGTCCTGGACGTGCTGGGAGAGCCGCTCGAGCGTCAGCGCCATGTGCGCGCCACGCTTGGTCGAGGCGACCGCGTGGATCTCGTCGACGATCACGGACTCGACGTCGGCGAGGATGTCGCGCGCCTGCGAGGTCAACATGAGGTACAACGACTCGGGCGTCGTGATGAGGACGTCCGGCGGACGCCGGCGCATCGCGGCGCGGTCCTTCTGCGGCGTGTCGCCGGTGCGGATCCCGACCGTGATGTCGGCGCCGATGCCCTTCAGCGGCGCCTGCAGGTTGCGCTCGACGTCGTAGCTCAGGGCCTTCAGCGGTGAGACGTAGACGACGCGGACGCCGGTGGCGTCGCCCTCGGCGCGCGGGGTGACCGCCAGGCGGTCCAGCGACCACAGGAAGGCGGCAAGGGTCTTGCCGCTGCCGGTCGGCGCGGAGATGAGGACGTGCTCGCCGGTGGCGATCGCCGGCCAGGCCTGCTCCTGGACCGGGGTCGGCCCGGCGAACGCGCGTGCGAACCACTCCTGGGTGGCGGGGCTGAAGAGCGGAAGAGACACCGAGCTACCAGGGTACGGCGGTCAGCGTGTCCAGACGACGACGTACCCGGTCGCCGACCCGACCGGGACCATCAGGGGGCCGGCTCCAGCCCGGCGAGGTCGCGCGCGGTGCGCAGGACGTCGTCGAGCATCTCCGGGGTCAACACGCCGGTGAACGTGTTCTGCTGCGAAGGATGGTAGGTCCCGATCAGCGGCCAGCCGCCGCCGGGCGCATCGTCGTACCAGACGGTGCCATGGCCGAACTTCGGCCGCGGCCGCACCGGCGCGTGCCCGAGCGCGGTGCGCAGGCGCAGCGCCGCATCCCACGCGAACGCCCCGAGGCAGACCACGACGCGGACGTCCTTGATGTGGTGCAGCTCGGCGACGGTCCACGGCATGCACGTGTCGCGCTCCTGCGGCGTCGGCCTGTTGGCCGGCGGCGCGCAGCGCACCGCGGCGGTGATCCACGCGTCGGTGAGCCGCAGGCCGTCGTCGCGATGGACCGACGTGGGCTGGTTGGCGAAGCACGTGCGGTGCAGGGCGGCGTAGAGGAAGTCGCCGGAGCGGTCGCCGGTGAAGACGCGGCCGGTCCGGTTGGCGCCGTGGGCCGCGGGCGCGAGGCCGAGGATCAGCACGCGCGCGCCCGGGTCGCCGAAGCCCGCGATGGGCCGGCCCCAGTACTCCTGGTCGGCGAACGCGGCGCGCTTGGTGCGGGCGACCTCCTCACGCCAGGCGACGAGGCGCGGACACCGCCGGCACGTCGTCACCTCGGCCTCGAGGACCGCGAGATCGGCAGCGATCATGGGAGCCGAGCCCCTAGGCGAGGTCTTCCGCGGCCTGCTGGAGGATTCCCAGCATCAGGCGCTCGATGACGGGCTCGAGCTCGCGGATGTCGCCAGGCGTGCCCGTGCGCAGCTGGCGGGAGGCGAGCTCGACGATCGCGCCGACGCACGCGAACGCGTCGTCGCGGGAGGCGAACCGTGGTGCGTCGTAGCGGGGCGCGACCTTCTCGTTGTCGCGGAAGATCGCGTCGGCGAACGCGTCGAGGATCGCGTCACGGCGCTCGGTCGCGCGCGGGCCGGCGCCGATGATCTCCACCAGGAGCGTCTGCGCGGCATCGGGCCACTCGGCCAGCGTCCCGAGGAACGCCCGCGTGCCCTGGGCGAGGTGCTCGGGGTAGGTGGACGCGTCCTCCTCGGAGGCGACGCCCAGCTGGCGCATGACCTCGGTGGCGGCCTCGTCGAACAGCGCGAGGATCGCCTCCTCCTTGTTGGCGAAGTGCTCGTAGAACGTGGCCTTGGACATGCCGGCCTCGCGGCTGATCGCCTCCGCCGTGGCGTCGGCGAAGCCGCGCTTGGCGAAGACCGTCGCGGCCGCCTCGAAGAGCCGGCGGCGCTGGACCGTGAGCCGGACTTCGAGCGGCGGGGCGTGCCGCCCGCGGGGGACGACGGTCGGAGTGCGGGGTGCGTCGGAGTCGGCCATGCAGAGAGCCATCCTAGATAGGCTCTGAGCCGATGGCCGCACCTACCCGCTTCGTCGCCCTGCTCGTGGCGCTTCCCTTCGCCCTCGGCGCGTGCGGCCAGGCGGCCAAGAACTCGGCGACCAACTTCACGGGCGACCAGAAGAACGTCGCGCAGACGGTCGAGGATCTGCAGTCGTTCAGCCGCAAGGGCGACGCGAGCAAGATCTGCTCCGAGCTGCTGGCCCCGAACCTCGTCGCGAAGATCAAGCAGGCCTCCAACGGCACGTGCGACAAGGTCCTCAAGGACGCGCTGAGCGACGCCGACACGTTCGAGCTGCAGGTCCAGAAGGTCGCCGTCAACGGCAACACCGCGACCGCGACGGTCCGGTCCCAGGGCGGCAACAAGGACCGGACGGACGCCCTGCAGCTGCAGAAGATCCAGGACGCCTGGAAGATCTCCTCGCTGGGCGCCTGACTTCTAGCCGAGCGCTCGGCCGTAGTGCTTCTCGTAGTACTCGCGGAACTCACCGGAGCGGATGGGCTCCCACCAGGTGGTGTTGTCGCGGTACCAGTCGACGGTGCGCTTCAGGCCGTCTTCGAAGCTCACTTGGGCTTCCCAGCCCAGCGCGCGGACCTTCTCGGAGCCCAGGGAGTAGCGGCGGTCGTGGCCGGGGCGGTCGTCGATGTACTCGATCAGCGATTCGTCGTTGCCGGTCTGGTGCAGGATCTCGCGGACGACGTCGATGTTGGTGGCCTCCGACGGGCCGCCGACGTTGTAGATCTCGCCGGGGGCGCCGTGGGCCAGGACGTGCGAGATGCCGCGGCCGAAGTCCTCGACGTAGAGCCAGTTGCGGACGTTGAGGCCATCGCCGTAGACGGGCAGCTTGTCGCCGTGGAGGGCGTTGAGGACCATCAGCGGGATGAGCTTCTCGGGGTACTGGTACGGGCCGTAGTTGTTGGAGCCGCGGCAGATGACGGTCTCCAGCCCGTAGGTGTGGAAGTAGCTCTGGACGAGCAGGTCGCCCCCGGCCTTCGACGCGCTGTAGGGCGAGGAGGGCACGATCGGCGACTCCTCGGTGAAGGAGCCTTCGGCGATCGAGCCGTAGACCTCGTCGGTGGAGATCTGCACGTAGCGTGAGACGCCGCGGGTGCGGGCGGCTTCCAGCAGCACGAGGGAGCCGCGGACGTTGGTCTCCACGAACGCCTCGGGGCCGCTGATGGAGCGGTCGACGTGGGTCTCGGCCGCGAAGTTGACGATCGCGTCGACACCGTCGCCGACGGCTTCGGCGACCTTGTCGGGGTCCTCGATGGCGCCGTGGACCAGCGTCGCATGGTCGCCGAGGCCGGCGAGGTTCTCGGGCCGCCCGGCGTAGGTCAGCTTGTCGAGCACGACGACCGTGTCGCCGTGGTCGTTGACGCGCTGGCGCACGAAGTTCGAGCCGATGAACCCGGCTCCGCCGCAGACGAGCAGCTTCACGATGCGTTCCTCTCTGACAGATAGCCGCTGATGCCCTCTTGCCAGGGCGCCAGCCGCGGGGTCTCGTCGCGCTCGGAGGCGAGCACGCTCCACGACGGGCGCGGGGCCGGGCGCTGGAACTCCGCGGCGGTGGTCTCGTTGACGCGGCAGTCGACACCCGCCGCGCGGTACAGCTCGACGGTCAGCTCGTACCAGGAGCACTGGCCGCCGCCGGCGGTGTGGAAGACGCCGACCGCCTCGGCCGCGGCGAGGTCCAGCAACGCCGGCGACAGATGCCCCGCCCACGTCGGCGAGCCGACCTGGTCGGTGACCACCGCGACCTCGTCGCGGGTCTCGGCGGCCGTGAGCATCGTGTCGGGGAAGTTCTTTCCGCCCAGCCCGAACAGCCATGCGGTGCGCGCGATCGCGTGGTCGGGGTTGTGGCCGGCGACCGCCTGCTCGCCGCCGAGCTTGGTGCGTCCGTAGGCGCCCAGCGGCGCGGTGGGATCGGACTCGACGTAGGGGCGGCCGGTCAGCGTTCCGTCGAAGACGTAGTCGGTGGAGACCGCCACGATCCGCGCGCCGAGCATCGCCGCGGCGGCGGCGATGTTGGCCGACGCATCGACGTTGACGCGCCGCGCGACGTCCTCGCGCTCCTCGGCCCCGTCGACGTCGGTGAACGCCGCGCAGTGGATGACCGCGTCGGGGCCGTGCTCCTGCACGACGTCCTGGGCGGCGTCGGGGTCGGTCAGGTCGGCCTCGGCGAGGTCGATCCCGACCGCCTCCCAGCCCCGCGCGAGCGCGTCGGCGACCACGCGGTGGCCGAGCATGCCGGCGGCGCCGGTGATCAGGACCCTCACAGGATCGTGATCTCGGAGTTGTCGCCGACCATGAACCGGAACGCCCGCGGCTGACGGTCGCTGCGGGCGATCTTGACGTTGCGTCCCAACAGGGAGGACTCCATCCGCCCGTCGAGGTCCTTGACCTCCGACCCCGCCAGGAGGATCGAGTGCTCGATCTCGCAGCTGGTCACCGTGCAGTCCTCGCCGATGGCCGAGTACGGGCCGATGTAGCAGTCGGTCAGCACCGCCCCGGCGCCGATGATCGCCGGGCCGCGGACCGTCGCGCGCTCCAGTCGCGCGCCGGCCTCGATGACCACCCGGCCCTCGACCTGGGACTCGATCAGCTCGCCGTCGATGCGATGCTCGAGGCGGTCGAGGATCAGCCGGTTGGCCTCCAGCATGTCGTCCAGCCGCCCGGTGTCCTTCCACCAGCCCTGGACGATGTGAGGCTCCACTCGGCGGCCGGTGTCGACCAGATGCTGGATCGCGTCGGTGATCTCCAGCTCGCCGCGCGGCGACTTGGCGATCGCCCGCGCGGCGTCATGGATCAACGCCTTGAACATGTACACGCCGACCAGCGCCAGGTTCGTCTTGGGCTCCGGCGGCTTCTCGGCCAGCGCCACGACCCGGTCACCGTCGAGCTCGGCGACCCCGAAATGCTCGGGATCGGGCACCGGCGTCAGCAGGATCAGCGCATCCGGGTCGTTGGCCTTGAACGCATCGACGAGATCGTCGATGCCGCCCTGCAACAGGTTGTCGCCCAAGTACATGACGAACGGCGAGTCGCCCAGGAACGGCTCGGCGGTCAGCACCGCGTGGGCCAGCCCCTCGGGCTCGTCCTGCAAGATGTAGGTGATCTTGATCCCGAAGGCCGACCCGTCACCGGCGACCTCCTTGATCTCCTCGCCGGTCTCCGGCGCGATGATGATCCCGATCTCCTCGATCCCCGCCTTGGCCATCGCCTCGATGCCATAGAACAGCACCGGCCGGTTGGCCACCGGCACCAGCTGCTTGGCACTCGTATGCGTGATCGGGCGCAGGCGCGTGCCCTTGCCCCCCGACAGGATCAAGCCCTTCAAAGGCTGCATCAGTAGACGTTTCCCAGCTTGCGGTGGTCCCAGGTGGCGCGGCTGCGCTCGACGAACTCCAGCCCCACGCGCTTGGCGGCCTGCTGCTCCACCATCGCGCGGGCGTCGCCGGCGAGCGCGCCGTCCTGGCCGCCGCCGTAGCGACGGAAGATCTCCAGCCCCAACGACGTGACGTCGTCGAGGTTGCGGTGCAGGGTGACCTCGGCCTCCAACATCACGCCGCGAAGAAGGTGGTACTCGTCGCGGCCCGCCTCGACCTGCACGCCGGCGCGCGCATCGCGCTCCAGGTTGCGGACCTTCTGCGACTTGGCGAACGTCCACGCCCACAGCCGGCCGTCGCGGACGACGTACCAGAGCGGCATCAGGTGCGGGAAGCCGCGCGGCCCGAAGGTCGCGCAGGTCATGATCCGCTCCTCGTCGAGGAACGCGAGCACCTCAGGGTCACTCATCGTGATCTGGTCGCGGCGGCTCACCGGCGTGGAGGCTAACGGGCGATGACTCGCGCAGGACGCTCGCATCGCTGCGGCTGCTCGCCCAGGGGGCGAGACCCGCGGCCCCGGAGGGATTTCCGGTGCACCGCGATCAGCGCACGGCCAGGCGGAGGCGGTCTACCGCCTCGCGCACGGCGTCGCGCGCCTCGGGCGGCGACAGGACCGCGGCGTCGCCGGCCTCGGCGAGCACCTCGCGCACGAGCCAGTCGGTGCCCTTGTAGGGCAACTCGACGATGACCGAGCCGTCGGCGAGGTCCTGGGCGACGCGGCGCTGCTCGCGCGACCAGCGCGCGCGCTCCGGGGAGATCCAGACGCGGGCGACGCGGGAGGCCTCGACCTCACCCGTCCGCGGCCAGCCGACGACGTCGGCGGCCGGGTCGACCTCGGGGCGCGGGGTGAACGAGCCAGCGAGGACCTCGGCGGTCTTGACGCGGTCCAGCCGGAAGTGGCGGACGGCCTCGCGCGCCGGGTCGTAGGAGGCGACGTACCAGCCCTCGCGGCCGTTGATCAAGGCGTAGGGCTCGACGACCCGCTCGGAGAACTCGTCCTCGTTGGCCTTGTAGTACTCGAGGCGCAACAGGTGCGCCTCGGCGATCGCGCGCGAGACGACCCGCGCGATCTCGGAATCGTCGCCGACGGCCGAGGCGACCTGAAGGCCCTGCTCCATCGGGTCGGCGCCCAGCGCCGCGACGATCTTGTCGCGCGCCGAGTTGAGCGCGCCCTCGGGGAGGTGGTCGCCGATGAGGTCGATCGCGGCGATGAGCGCCTTGGCTTCGACGGGCAGCAGCCGCGCCGGGCGCGCGAAGTTGTCGGAGTACGGCTCGGGGTCGACCTCGATCGTCCCGTCTTCGTGCACCTCGGCGTAGAGGACGTACGAACCGCCGCCGAAGTTCACGACGTTCAGGACGGCGACGTCCTCGCGCAGCTCGGCCTCGGAGACCTGCAGCGAGGCGCACACCTCGTCGAACTTCAGGCGCACGCCGGCCCGGCCTGCCTGGATCAGGATGCTCGCGAGCGTCACGAGGCGCGCGAAGCGCTCCGGGCGGATCGCGGTCTCGCGCTTGGCCCCGCCGGCCTCCGGCGGCTCCTCGACGTGAGAGGCGGCGACGGGCGCAGCCGTCTCGAGCTCGCCCGTGTGGCGGTCGTGCAGGCGCTCGACGCGCTCGGCGAGCTCTGCCACGAGCTCCGGCGGAGACAGGATCTGCGCGTGCTCGCCGAGGCGCAGCGCCCACGACGCGAGCTGGCGGACCGACGCGTACTCGGTGGCGAAGACGATGTCGCCCGACCCGTCCTCGGCCGGCGTCACGGTGCCGAAGCGACCGAAGTGGCGCTTGACCTGCCAGGCGATCCGCTCGGAGATCCGGACCTCGGCCTCGTTCTGGGCGGCCCCGAACTGCCAGTCGGCACGGGTGGCGTAGGAGCGCGGGTCGAAGTCGGTGGGGCGCTTGAAGTCGTGCTCGGCCTTGGTCGCGTAGGCGACCTTGCCGCGGATGCGCGACAGGCGGAACACGCGGATCGCGTCGCGCTCGTGCGAACGGCCCAGGAGGTAGAACTGGCCGTTCTGGAAGAGCAGGTGGAACGGATCGACCTTGCGCGCGCCGACCGCGTCGCGTTCCATCGTGTAGTAGTCGAACGTGATCGTCTTGTTGCGGAAGATCGCCGTCTCGATCTTCGCCAGCCGCTGCGACAGGTCGTGTCCGCCGGCCGACGCGGTGACGCCCAGCGCGATCGAGCCCTGGTCGGGCGCGTTCAGCGGGCTGGGGCGGCCCCAGGAGATCTGCTGCAGCGCGAGGCGCAGCGGCTCCGCGTAGGCGAACTCGCCGTCCAGGAGCGTCAGCGCGAACTGCAGGCTCGCGAGCTCCTCGTCGGTGAACTCGATCGCGGGGAGGTGGAAGTTCTCCGGGCGCAGGGAGTAGTTCTCCTGCTCGGCGACGCCGTCGGCGGGCTTCTCCACGGTCAGCTGGATGCCGAGCGACTCCAGCTCGGCGCGATCGGCGTAGAACCGGCGGGCGAAGGCGTCCTCGTTCATCCCGCTGTAGCCCTCGACATCGCGCCGGATCTCCAGCGCGGTCACGGGACGGCGTTCCGCCATGAGGTATGAGATGAGCGAGAGCTGACGGATGAGCTTCTCGGTGTCCTTCGCCATAGAAGGACGACGATACGGCCCCTGACTGCGTGATGGGCCGTTCGTTGCACAACTCCGCGCGCTCTTTCCGCAGATTCGGTGCGAGGACGCCCAGGGCTCTGACAAGTGCCATAGGACCTGGGCGCGGTGTACGGTTCGGCCCTCATGACCAAGCTCGTGATCGTCGACGACCACGAGGCCCTCCGTGAGGGCCTGGTCGCATTGCTGCAACACGGCGGCCTGGAAGTCGTGGGCGCGGCGGGCAACGTCGCCGCCGGCGTCGACCTCGTCGAGCACGCCGAACCGGACGTCGCCATCGTCGACATCCAGCTGCCCGACGGCAGTGGGATCGACCTGACGCGAGAGCTCCTCGCGCGGCGACCCGACCTCGGGGTGATCCTGTACACCGGCGACTCGGATGCCGAGCTCCTCTACGACGGCTTGGACTCGGGCGCCCGTGGCTACGCGCTGAAAGCGGGCTCGATGGACGAGCTGCTGGCGGCGATCGAGCGCGTCGCCAGCGGCGGGTCCTATGTGGATCCGCGGCTGGACCGCATCCTGCTCTCGCCGCGCGCCACCGCCCACGTGCCGCAGCTGTCGCCCCGCGAGCGCGAGATCATGCACCTGATGGCCGAGGGCATGACCGCCGAGGCCATCGGCTCCAAGATCAGCGTCTCGGTCGAGACGGTCCGCACCCACGTGCGCAACGTCATCCGCAAGCTGCAGGCGCGAAACCGCGTGCATGCGATCGCGATCGCCCTGGAGCGCGGCGAGATCGCCCTGGACGCGACGCGCGACGAGCGATGAGCGGGGGGACTCGGCCGAATCCCTGGCCGACCGACCCGGACGAGCGCCTCGCGCGGCTCGTCCACGACCTGCGCACCCCGCTCACCATCGTCCAGGGCTTCGCCGAGCTCCTCGACCGCGGCGCGGTGACGCTCGACGAGGCGCGCCGCTCCGAGTACCTCGGCCGCATCGCGCAGGCGGGCCGGGAGATGAAGGACATCCTCGACGATGAGCGCGAAGACCGCCTGGCCCGTGGCTGAGCGCCGCCTCACCGCCGGCCAGGCGGGAGTTCAGGCCGCCTGCGCGCGGCGGTCCTGCGCGGTGATCGGCTGGCCCACGGTCGTGCCGGCCGAGCCGAAGTAGGCGCCCGAGCCGATCGCGCGGTCGAACGACGACCACACCGAGCCCGGCGCGAGCTCCTTCTCCAGGCGGTCGAAGGACCCGAGCCGGCCGCCGAGGTTGTCCATCATGTGCACGAGCGTTGCCTCGCGCGTGCACGGGACGACCGGCGAGCCGTGCGCCAGCGCGCCGTGGTGGCTGAGGATGATGTGCAGGATCGCCTGGGCGAGGCCGTCCGGGAACCCGTCGAGGTCCTCGATCAGGCGGCGCACGCGGTAGTAGCCCAGCGGGATCTCGCCCTGCAGCCGGCCGTCGTCGGTCATGTCGATCGGCGCGTCGCAGGTGTAGGCCTCGAGCTTGCCGATGTCGTGCAGCAGCGCGCCGGTGACCGCGACGTCGCGGTCGATGCCCGGGAACGTCGCGCTGATCGCGCCGACCGCCTGGGCCACCGTGAGGCAGTGCTCCAGCAGGCCGTGCAGGTAGGCCTGGTGGTAGTGCTTGGCGGCGGGGGCGATCCGGTACAGCGCCCAGGTCTCGGACCCCGCGCCGAAGACCGCGTCGAGCAGGCGGCGCAGGTGCGGGTCCTGGACCGTGTCCACGAGGTCGCGGAAGTCGGACTCCATCTGGCCGACCTCGCGGGGCGGCCCGTCCTGCAGGTCGGCCGGCTCGAACGTCCCGTCGACGGCCGGCCGGAGGCCGAGGATCGCGATCTGCGCGCCCCAGCGCTGGTGCAGCTCGTAGCGGCCGATCACGTGGACCGGCGAGCCGGCGCGGCACAGCTCCAGCGTCTGCGGGACGTCCTCCCAGACCATCGCCGCGACGGCGCCCGTGCGGTCGCCGAGCACGAGCTTCAGGAACTCTCCGCCGTCGCGCCTGGCGCGCCGCTCGGCCTCCCGGACGAGGAGGACCTGGTCGAGTTCTGCGCCGTGTTCGAAGTCGCGGACGAGCACGGCGGCAAGGTGACACGGCGAGCGGACGGACCGGCCGCCGTCGCAAAGTTGTGGCAATGTCCGCGCAGATTGTGGAACAATCACCGCCGTGGCTCGCCTCCAAGTCCTCCTCGCGGCCGTGTGCTTCGGTACCACCGGGACCGCCCAGGCGCTCGGCCCGGACGCGTCGTCGGTCACCGTCGGGGCCGTCCGTGTCGTGGTCGGCGCGGTGCTGCTGCTGCTCGCGCAGCGCCTGGTGGCGCGGGAGGCGGGCGGCCCGTGGTCGCGGGGGCCGCTGGTCGCCGGGGCGGTGGGCGTGGCCGCCTACCAGCTGTGCTTCTTCGCGGCGGTCAAGGACACCGGCGTGGCCGTCGGGACCGTCGTGGCGCTCGGCTCGGCGCCCGCGCTGGCCGGGCTCGGCGGCTGGCTGCTGGACCGCACGCGTCCCGATCGGGCGTGGGCGGCGGCGACCGGGCTCGCCTGCGGCGGCGTCGCGCTGCTGGCGCTGGCGGCCGGCGGCTCGGAGGTGTCGGCGCCGGGCGTGGCGCTCGCGGTCGGCGCCGGAGCCGCCTATGCGACGTTCACCCTCGCCTCCAAGCGCCTCCTGGACGCGGGTCATGGGGTGGAGCCGGTCATGGCCGCCCTCTTCGGCGGGGGCGCGATCCTGCTGCTCCCGGTGCTCGTGCTGGGCGACGTGTCGTGGGCGGCCACGCCGGGCGGCGTCGCCATGGCGCTCTGGCTCGGCGCCGTGCCGACGGCCGTCGCCTATCTGCTCTTCGCCCGCGGATTGCGCCACCTGCCCGCCAACGAGGTCGCGACGCTGACCCTCGGCGAGCCGGTGACCGCAGCGCTGCTGGGCGCGGTCGTGCTCGGCGAGCGCCCCGGCGCGGGCGCGCTCGCCGGCATCGCCCTGATCCTGGCGGGGCTGGCCGTCCTGGCGCTTCCGCGGCGCGCCCCCGACGCCGCCGGCGTCCTCGAGGTGCCCGCGTGACCCCGACCGCCGTCGACCGCGTCGCGGCGATCCTGCGCGAGCAGATCCTCGACGCCCAGCTGCAGGCCGGCCGGCGGCTCGTGGAGGCCGATCTCGTCGAGCGCCACGGCGCCGCCCGCCACACCGTCCGGGCGGCGCTGCGCAAGCTCGCCGACGAGGGGCTCGTGGTCATCGCGCCGAACCGCGGTGCGCGCGTGGCGGGCCTCGACTCCGACGCGATCCTCGCGCTCTACGAGCTGCGCGCCGCCCTCGAGGTCGAGGCCGCGCACCTGGCGCTGGCCAAGAACGGCGATCGCCTGCCGCCGTCGGTCCACGAGGCCGCCCAGGTGCTCGCACTGGCCTGCGGCCGCGCCCGGCCGCGCTGGTCGACCGTCTCGCGGGCGCACGCGGACCTCCACACCGCGATCGTGCGCGCGGCCCGCTCGCCCCGGATCGAGGCCGTCCACGACCGGCTCACGGCCGAGACGCGGCTGTTCCTGCTGCAGGTGCGCCCGCACTACACGTTCACGCGGCTGGCCGGCGAGCACCTGGAGCTCATCGCCGGCCTGGAGGCCGCCGGCCCGGAGGTGCTGCGCACGCACCTGCGCGCGTCGGCCGGCTCGGTCGTCGACCGCGTCCCGCGCGGGTGAGCGGCCCCGCGCCGGGGTGATTTGCGTCCGCCGGTGCGGGTAGTTCACTCGGACACATGACCGACACCGACGGCAGCATCCAGACCGGCGCCGCGCGCCCGGGCGGCGGCGCCGCAGACCCCATGCGTTGGTGGACGCTCGGTGCGGTCTGCGTCGCGACGTTCATGCTGCTGCTGGACGTGACGATCGTCAACGTCGCCCTTCCGGACATCCAGAAGGACCTCGGCTCGTCGTTCCAGGATCTCCAGTGGGTGGTCGACGCTTACGCGCTGACGCTCGCCGCGTTCATGCTCACCGCCGGGTCGCTGGCCGACCGGCTCGGCCGCCGGCGCGTGTTCGTCGCGGGCCTGGGGCTCTTCACGGTGGCCTCCCTGTTGTGCGGGCTCTCGCGGTCGCCGCTCACGCTGAACGTCGCCCGCGCACTGCAGGGCGTGGGCGGCGCGGCGATGTTCGCGACGTCGCTGGCGCTGCTGGCCGGGGCGTTCAGGGGGCGCGAGCGCGGCAAGGCGCTCGGAATCTGGGGCGCGACCACGGGCGCCTCGGTCGCAGTCGGCCCGCTGGTCGGCGGCGTGCTCGTGCAGAACGTCAGCTGGCAGTCGATCTTCTTCGTGAACATCCCGATCGGGCTCGCCGCGATCGCCGTGTCGCTGCGGACGGTGCGCGAGACCAAGGACCCGCACGCGGCGCCGATCGACTGGGCGGGGCTCGTGACGTTCTCGGCCGCGCTGTTCGCGCTCGTGTTCGCGCTGGTCCGCGGCAACACGGAGGGCTGGGGCAGCCCGATCATCATCGGGCTCCTCGTCGGGGCGGTCGTCCTGATGGCGCTGTTCGTGGTCATCGAGCGTCGCCAGGCGCAGCCGATGTTCGACCTGACGCTGCTGCGCAAGCCCACGTTCCTGGGGGCCTCGATCGCCGCCTTCGCGTTGTCGGCGTCGATGTTCTCGATGTTCTTGTACTTGACGTTGTACCTGCAGAACGCCCTCGGGTTCTCGCCGCTGGAGGCGGGCGTGCGGTTCCTGCCGGTCACCGTGCTGTCGTTCGTCTGCGCGGCGTTGTCGGGCAACCTCACCGAGCGCGTGCCGGTGCGCTTCCTGCTCGGCGTCGGGCTGGGCCTCGTCGGCGTCGGGCTGCTGCTGATGAGCGGCCTCGACGCCCACTCGAAGTGGACCGCGCTGCTGCCCGGCTTCCTCGTCGCCGGCGCGGGCGTCGGCCTGACCAACCCCGCGATCGCCTCCACGGCGGTGGGCGTGGTGGACCCGCGGCGCGCGGGCATGGCCTCCGGAATCAACAGCACGTTCCGCCAGGTCGGGATCGCGACCGGGATCGCGGGTCTCGGGGCGATCTTCCAGTCGGTGGTGACGAGCAAGATCACCGACGCGCTGGCGGCATCGGGTGCCACGGCAGCGGCGCGCAAGCTGCCGCCCGCCGAGGTGCTCGCCCAAGGCAACCCGAAGGTCATCGGCCCCATGCGCGAAGCGTTCCTCACCGGCTGGACCGGCGCGCTGAACGAGATCCTCGTCATCGCCGCGGTGGTCGCGCTGGTCGGCGCCGTCGCGGCGCTCGTGCTCGTGCGCAGCAAGGACTTCGTCGCCCATGGGGCGCCGGCGGCCGGCGCCGGGCACGGGGGCTGATGCGCGAGCCTCTGGTCGAGCATCGGCTGGAGCTCGACGGGGTCACCACGCGGGCGCTCGAGCTCGAGGGCGACGGCCCGCCCCTGTTGCTCCTGCACGGCTTCGCCGACTCGGCCGACACCTGGCGCCGAGCCCTGGACCTCCTCGGGCGGCGGGGCCGGCGCGCGCTGGCGATCGACCTTCCCGGCTACGGCGCGGCCGGCCCGCTCCTCGACGGCGAGCCGGTCCTGCAGCAGTACCGGACCTTCGCGCGCGCGGCGGTGCAGCACGTCGCGGCCGAGCACGGCCGCGACGTCGTGGTGTGCGGCAACTCGCTGGGCGGCGCGATCGCGCTGCGCGCTGCCGAGGAGGACGACCTGCCGCTGGCCGCGATCGTCCCGATCGCGCCTGCGGGTCTGGACATGCCCGCGTGGTTCTGGCTCATCGAGCGCGACCCGTTCGTCCGTGCGTTGCTGGCGGCGCCGGTGCCGGTCCCGGAGCTGTTGGTGCGGACGGTCGTGGGCGAGACGTACCGGGCCCTTGCGTTCGCCAAGCCGCGTGCGGTGGCCGCCGAGGTCGTCGCCTCCTTCACCGCGCACCACCGCACGCGGGACGCCGTCGCCGCCATGCTGGCCAACGGCCGGCGCCTGATCCCGGAGCTGCATGGGTGCTTCGCGCTGGAGCGGGTCGAGGTCCCCGTGCTGCTGATCTGGGGCGACCACGACCGGATGGTCACCCACCACGGCGCCCGGCACATCGTCGCGGCGCTGCCGGAGACCACCCACGTCGTGCTCGCGGGCGTCGGGCACTGCCCGCAGGTGGAGGCGCCGGAGGCGTTCGTCGAGGCGCTGGAGGACTTCGTCGCCGCCCATGTGATGGACGCGGGGCGGTGATCGGCGACAATCCGGGCCGATGGCGCTTCCGCTGCTTCCCACGCCCGACCGCGTCGCCCACGCGGCGGCCAACACGTTCGACATGGTGCTCGGCGGCGGCATCGCCGATCTGCGCCGCACCCCGGCGCGCATCATCGACGAGGGGCCCCAGCGCACGGTCTTCCATTACCTGGCGCCCGAGGAGCGCACGCGGCACCCGCCCGTGCTGCTCGTGCCACCGCTGGCCGCCCCGACGATCTGCTTCGACCTGCGCCGCGGCTGCTCGATGGCCGAGCACCTGCTCGGGCTCGGGCACCCGACCTACGTGGTGGAGTACGGCTCGATCGCGTTCTCCGACCGCGACCTCGGGCTGGAGCACTGGGTCGCCGACGTCCTGCCGGCGGCGATCGAGAACGTCTCCGAGCACGCCGGCGGCCGGCCCGTGCAGGTCGTCGGCTGGTGCCTGGGCGGGATCATGTCGCTGCTGGCGCTGGCCGCGCGCCCGGACCTGCCGGTCAACTCGATCGCCGCGGTCGCCAGCCCGTTCGACTTCGCGAAGCTGCGGGCGTTTGCGCCCCTGCGCAGCGCCGCGAACCTCACCAACGGCCTGGTCGGCACCGCGATCTACCGGGCGCTGGGCGGTGCGCCGGCGCCGATCGTCAAGCGGGCGTTCCAGCTCTCGACGCTGGACAAGTACCTGACCAAGCCGGTCGCGGTGCTGGCGAACCTCCACGACCGCGAGTTCCTGGCCCAGATCGAGGCGGTCGACCACTTCGTCGACAACATGCACGCCTATCCCGGCCGCACGATGGGCCAGCTCTACCACCAGTTCTTCCGCGTCAACGACCTGGCCGACGGCCGGCTGGACCTGGGCGACGGCGAGATCGACCTCGCCGATGTGCATGTCCCGGTATTGGCCGTGGCGGGCAAGGCCGACACCCTGGCGCCGCGCGCGGCCGTCCACCACGTCCGGTCGCTGCTGACCGGCGCGCCGGAGGTGCAGTGCAAGACCGGCCCCGGCGGGCACCTCGGCGTCCTGACGGGCCGCGCGGCCGCGGGGACGACGTGGCACTGGATCGACGAGTTCTTCCGGCGGTGGGAGGGCGCGCAGGGGGAGGCGCCGACGGGGACCTTGGGGCGGGCGGCTTAGTTTAGAAAGACCTTCTCAGCGGCGCTGCGGGTCGTGGATGGCGCTCGGCACGACCCGCGGCCCGAGCGGAACGCCGACGACGCCGGCCCCGGACCCTTCCCTGAAACCCGCCTTGCAGGCTGCCGCGAACGGGCCGCCCGGCCTCCGCCGAGCGCTACCCTCGGGCGCCAAATGCGCGCCCGTGCCCTCCCCGTCCTGCTCGCCGCCGCCTTCGGTGCGACGGTTCCCGTCTCCGCGTCCGCCCAGACGAAGGACCCGACGAACGTCCCGGCCGGGGTCACCGCCGGCGGCATCGACCTCTCCGGAGCCACGCTCCAGGAGGCGCAGATCCGCCTCGAGACGAGCATCGGCGCGCGGGTCAACCAGGACCTGGTCCTCGGTGCGTCGGGCAAGCCGTGGACGCTGAAGGCCACCGACGCCAAGCTCGTCTTCGACTCGCTGACCACCGCCAAGCGCGCCCTGCGCGCCAAGGCGCCCGGGGACGTCGGGCTCAAGCTCAGCCACTCGCGGATCGCCGTGCGTGACTGGGTCGCCTCCGTCGCCGGCAAGGTCGCCAAGGCGCCGCGCGACGCGAAGGTCAAGATCACGCTGACCCACATCTACCGCCAGCGCGGTGCCCACGGCCGGGCGCTCGACGAGAAGGGCGTCGCCGCGCAGATCGATGCCGCGCTGGACGACGGCGTCAACGCCCCGCGCCACGTGCACGCCGTCCTGAAGAAGACCTCGCCGAAGGTCAACGTCAACGACCTCCAGCGCGTCTACGGCACGGTCATCACGGTCGACAAGGCCCACTTCAAGCTGCGTCTGTTCAAGCAGCTGAAGTTCGCCAAGTCCTACGGCGTCGCCGTCGGCCAGCCGCAGTACCCGACGCCGTCGGGCCTGTTCAACATCGCCGACAAGCAGGTCAACCCGACCTGGAGCGTGCCCAACAGCCCCTGGGCCGGCGAGCTGCAGGGCACCACGGTCGTCGGTGGCTCGGCCGCCAACCCGCTCAAGGCGCGCTGGATGGGCATCGTCAACGGCGTGGGCATCCACGGCACCGGCGAGGACTACTCGATCGGCTCGGCCGCGTCGCACGGCTGCATCCGCATGCACGTCGCCGATGTCAAGGATCTGTACCCGCGCGTCCCGGTCGGGACGCCGGTGCTCATCAAGTAGGGAGCGAGCGGTCGCCGGCGCGGGCCTACGCGCCGGCCTCCGCCGCCGCCGCGGCGCGGTGGCGGGCGACCGCCTCGCGCGCGGTCCGCAGGGCGCACCACGGGGACCACGTCTGCAGCTCGGCGCCCAGCGACACCATCCCGGCGATCAGCCCCGCCAGCATCAGCAGCGCGCCGACGCCGAAGGTGAACGTCGTGATGGCCGCGATGTCGACCACCTGGCCCGTCACCTCGACGAAGCCGTAGCTCAGCATCGCCAGGCGCAGCCCCGCGCTCGCGGGCGCCAGCGGGATGATCCGCCCGCCGCCCTGGGCGGCCATGACCAGGACGACCGTCGCGGGCGTGACGGGGAGGTGGAAGGCCTCCATGAACGCCGCCAGCGACAGCAGGCGGACCACCCGCCCGACCGCCTGCCAGGACGCAACGCCGGTGACGAAGCGCCGGGGCTGGCCGAGGATCGCGACGCCCTGACGCAGGCGGACGGCCAGGTCGGCGACGCGCCGGCGCAGCAGGCGGTAGGTCCCGAAGCCCGCGCCGGCCAGGAGCAGCAGCGCGCCGGCCGACGGGAACGGATGCTCGATGATGAGCGTCACGTCGATATGCGGCATCTCGCCCGACGAGATCGGCACCGGCAGGAAGCCCTGCGACAGCGCCCACACGACCAGCGCGAACCCGAACAAGGTTTCGAACAGCGTCTCGGGCACGAAGGTCGCCGCGAGCGTCGGGTAGCGGGCGCCCGGGATGCGGCGGTGCAGCAGCCACAGCTTGATGATGTCGCCCCCGCGCGCCGGGATGATCCCGTTGAGTCCGGCGCCGGCCAGGTACGCGGCCATGGTGTGACGCGGGCGCAGCCCGGTCGCGTCCGGGTAGGCGGCGCGCAGGATCGTGTGCCAGCCGCGCGTGCGCACGCACTGGGCGAGGAGGTACAGGACGATGCCCAGCCCGGCGAGTGCCGGATCGACGCTCGCGGCACGGTGGAGCAGGAGCTCCAGCGCGTGGTTCGCGGTGCGTAGGGCGTCGGTCAACATGGCTCAGTCTTTGTTAACGACACGTCGACGCCCATAGTGGAGCGGTGAGGCGCCGCGCTGACCTTCAGCGTCGGGGCGCCGCGTCATCCGGCCAGCGGCCGTGCCGGTCGAAGTACGAGCGTGCGGCGTCTTCCTGGTCGCGGGCGGAGTCGCCCGCGACGCCGATGCGATGGAGCCAGTTGAGCAGCGCGACGCTCAGGCCGGCGCCCCACAGGGCGGCCGCACCCTCCAGCGAGGTCTCGTCGCCGCCGCGGACGATCACGAGGACGACACCGGCTGCGAGGATCGCCGCCGGCAACCAGAAGCGCACGACCTTCATCCACATGACGGTCACGGTACTCGCTCGGGATCTGGCCGCGACCCGGACCGTCGGCCAGTGCTGAGCACCAGGCCGCCGAGGATCGCGGCGACTCCGGCGAACTGGAGAAGTGAGGGTCGTTCCCTGAAGATCAGCGCGCCGAGCAGGACCGAGCCGATCGGCTGGATCGTCAGCAGCACGGCGGTCGTCGCGGCCGGCAGGCGCGGCAGCGACGCGGAGATCAGCAGCCAGCCGAGGACCTGCGAGGTGATCGCGAGCGTCACGAGCCATCCGTGTGCCGGCCAGGACGGCACGAGGTGCAGGTCGCCGACGACCGCGCCGATCGCGAGCGCGACGAGCGCGGCGACCGCCGTCGCGTCCAGCAGCGGCCCGGCCGGCCGGCGGAGGTCCGCGCCACCCGCCCGCAGCACGAGGATGAAGCCCGCATAGCTCAGTCCCGTGGCGATCCCGAACACGACGCCTTGGGCCGGCCGGTCCCCGTAGGCGCCGGCCTCCAGCGCCCCGGAGATCAGGAGGATGCCCGACAGCATCAACGGCAGCGTCGCCAGGACCCGGGCCCCCGGCCGTTCGCCGAGCACGGCCCACGCGATGAGCGGGACGAAGGCGACCTGGAGGTTGCCCAGGACGGTGGCCAGCCCGGCGCCGACGTCCTCGATGGCGTGATGCCAGCAGACGAGGTCGACGGCGAAGGAGACGCCGGCGATCGCGGCAACGCGCCGCGCACGCTGCGGCCGCGGGCCGTAGCGCCGGTCCTCGCGGCGGGTCAGGACGTACAGGATGGGCACCGCGTAGGCGCAGCGGAACACGGCGGCCGTCGACGGCGAGACCTCGGCGAGGCGGACCAGGATGGCCGAGAACGCGATCGCCAGCGCGCCGAGGACGGCCATCGCGCGGGGGCGTTGCACGAGCGCGTCGAGCGCGGGGAAGCTGGAGGTCGCCGTGCCGGTCACGGCGGAGCACAGTACGCGTCGGCCGGAGGCTACGGCCTGCGCAACACCCGTGACGGATTGGTGGCGCGGGCGGTCGTCATCTGGTACAACCAGTGCATGGAACTGGTTGGACCAGCAGGATCGCGCACGACGCGCTCGGGGGAGATCCACCGTTCGCTGCGCACCGCGATCCTGGACGGCACCTTCGCGCCCGACACCGCGCTGCCGTCCGAGCGCCGGCTCAGCGAGGACCACGGCGCCAGCCGCCACGCCGTGCGGGAGGCGCTCAAGCGCCTGCAGCAGGCCGGGCTCGTCAGCATCAGCCAGGGCGGCGCGACGCGGGTCCGCGACTGGCGCCGCCACGGCGGGCTGGACCTGCTGCTCGCCCTCGGCGCCGAGGGTGAGGCGCCGCCGCAGGAGCTCGGCCTGGTCCGGGCGATGCTCGAGATGCGGGCCTCGGTCGGCGCCGACGCCGCGCGCCTGTGCGCGCTGCGCTCCGACACCGCCACCCGCGCCGAGCTGGAGGCGCGCGCCGCCGCGCTGGCCGCCGCGACCGACCCCGCCGCCCGGACCGCGATCTACGACGTCCTGTGGGAGCGGATCGTCGCGGGCTCGGGCAACCTCGCCTACCGGCTGGCGCTGAACACCCTGGTGGCCGGGCAGCGCCTGCTGGCCTTCGACGCGAGCGTCGTCGGCCCCGAGGTCGCCGACGGCGCGGCCGTCCGCGCGCTGGCCGCCGCGATCGCCGCGGGCGACGCCGACGCCGCGCACGCCGGCGCCCGGACGCTGCTCCAGCGCTCCGTGCCCGGGGTGTAGGAGAACGCCGTGGCC
The DNA here is from genome assembly GCA_033855515.1 of Baekduia sp. Lineage (GTDB taxonomy): Bacteria > Actinomycetota > Thermoleophilia > Solirubrobacterales > Solirubrobacteraceae > Baekduia. The sequence continues at coordinate 1,050 of JAWVGD010000049.1, read as the reverse complement.
GAGGTCCTCTACTACGCGTTCCCCTACTTCCTGCTGCTGTTGCTGGTCGAGTTCCTGTCCTACCGCCACCTGGAGCACGACGGCCACATCGGCTATGACGTGCGCGACACGCGCACGTCGCTGGCGATGGGCATCGGCAACGTCATCATCAACGCCGGCTGGAAGCTCGCCGTCCTGGCGCTGTACGCCGTGCTCTACGAGCTGGCGCCGTGGCACCTGCCGAACGACGCGTGGTGGGTCTGGGTCCTGCTGTTCTTCGCCGACGACCTGTCGTACTACTGGTTTCACCGCGTCTCGCACGAGAGCCGCGTCTTCTGGGCCAGCCACGTCGTCCACCACTCGAGCCGGCACTACAACCTGAGCACCGCGCTGCGCCAGACGTGGGTGCCGATGACCTACGCGCCGTTCTGGCTCTGGATGCCGCTGGCGGGCTTTGCGCCGTGGATGGTCCTGCTGGCGCAGGCGTGGAGCCTCATCTACCAGTTCGGCATCCACACAGAGCGGGTGCGGCGCCTGCCCCGACCGGTCGAGGCGGTGCTCAACACGCCGTCGCACCACCGGGTCCACCACGGCTCCAATGAGCAATACCTGGACAAGAACTACGGCGGGATCCTGGTGATCTGGGACCGGTTGTTCGGGACCTTCGCGCCCGAGGGGCAGCGCGTCCGCTACGGGCTCACGACCGACATCGACACCTACAACCCGGTCCGCGTGGCGTTCCACGAGTACGTCGAGCTCTGGAGCGACGTGCGCCGCGCGCGATCGTGGCGCACGCGCGCCGGGCTGGCGCTGCACGGCCCCGGCTGGCGGCCGGCCGGCGAACCGGGGCTGGAGCCCTCGTCGTCGGCCCGCGGGTAGGCCGGTGGGACGCCGGCCCGTCAGGGACCAGAGCTCCTAGGCAACCCCGGCGCGACGCGGCATGATCTCGCAGGTGACCAGCGAAGCCGCCGCGGCGCAGCACCTGCGCGACCTCGCGCTGCTGCGCCGCGTCCGCGACCGGATCGACCGGGAGTACGCGCAGCCGCTGGACGTCGAGGCGCTCGCCCGCGG
>JAWVGD010000048.1:0-2820 GCA_033855515.1 Baekduia sp. | reverse complement strand
GCGCATCCCTGGGAGACCGGGACGCTGGACCCGAAGCTGCGCGAGATGGTGTACATCGCGTTCGACACCGCGGCCACCCACATGTACGGGCCCGGGCTGCGCCAGCACATCCGCAACGCGATCGGCTACGGGGCCACGGGCGCGGAGCTGATGGAGGTCATCGAGCTGGCGACCGGCATCGGCGTCGAGGCGTTCGCGCTCGCCCTTCCCGGACTGGCCGCCGCGCAGCCCGCCGGCGTGGAGGGCTGAGATGGCCGCGGTGCGCGTCGGCGTCGTCGGCGCCGGCAACATGGGCGGCCGGGTCGCGCGCAGGCTGCGCGACGCGGGCGTCTCGATCGTCGCCTTCGATCGCAGCGCCGAGCAGCTGGCCGCTTCGGGCATCCCGGCGGCCGCCTCGGTCGCCGAGCTGGTGGCGTCGGTGGACGTCGTCCTGCTCTCGCTGCCCGACTCGTCGGTGGTGGAGAGCGTCGTGCTGGGCGACGACGGCATCGCGGCGCACGGCCGCGCGGGGCAGGTCGTCGTCGACCTCAGCACCGCGTCGCCGCAGTCGACGGTGTCGCTGCACGCGACCCTGCAGGCCGGCGGCGTGGAGCTGCTCGACGCGGGCATCTCCGGTGGCGCCAAGGCCGCCGAGCAGGGCACGCTGACGCTGATGGTCGGCGGCTCGGCCGAGGCGCTGGCCACGGTCACGCCGGTGCTCGAGCACTTCAGCACCAAGATCTTCCACATGGGACCTTCGGGCGCCGGCCACGTGGCCAAGGTCCTCAACAACTACCTCAACGGCGTCAACCTCGCGGCGACCGCCGAGGCCATGCTCGCTGCGCGCATGTCCGGCCTCGACCTCGAGCAGTTCCTCGACGTCCTCAACAACAGCTCGGGCGTCAACTTCGCCACGCTGAACCGCTTCCCGAGCATCGTCAAGGGCGACTACCTCGAGGGCGGGCTCACCGGCAGGCTGATGGCCAAGGACCTGCGGCTCTGCCTCGACCACCTCGCCCGCATCGGCTCGCCGACGTTCATCGGGCCGGCCTGCCTGGCGGCCTTCGAGGTCACCAACGCGGCCGGATACGGCGAGGTCATCTCCAACCACATCGTCGATGGGCTCGGCGATCTCGCGGGGGGCGTTCGCCTCCAAGAGGACCTCACCACGACCGGGAGCCAATCATGATCATCAACAACGGGCGCGTGCACGGCAAGGGCTCAGAGCAGCGCGGCCCGACGTTCACCGGCAGCGTGTGGTCCGACCCGGTCCTGCGCACCGAGGACGGCGTCACGATCAACACCGTGTTCTTCCCGCCGTTCGCGCGCACGCACTGGCATCGCCACGAGTGGGGCCAGATCCTGCTCGTCACGCACGGCCGCGGCTACGTGCAGGTCCGCGACGGCGAGGGCGCGTGGATGGAGCCCGGCGACGTCGTGCACTTCCCGCCCGGCGAGGAGCATTGGCACGGCGCCGGGCCTGAGGGCTACATGACCCACACCGCGATCTCGCTCGGCACCACCGAGTGGCTGGACGAGGTCTCCGCGGCCGACTACGAGCGCTCGACGTCGCGCGCATGAGCGCCGAGCGCTTCGAGCCGCCGCCGGCGTTTCGCGAGCGGGCCGTGATCGCCGACGACGGCGTGCACCGAGAGGCCGCGCAAGATCCCGTCGCGTGGTGGCGGCGCCAGGCGCTGGCGCTCGACTGGCAGCGCGAGCCCACCGAGACGCTGGACGACTCCAACGCCCCGTTCTACCGGTGGTTCGCCGACGGGACGCTCAACGCCTCCGTCAACTGCCTGGATCGCCACGTCGCCGCCGGTCGCGGCGACCGCGTCGCGTTTCACTGGCGCGGCGAGGAGGGCGAGGAGCGCGACGTCACCTACGCGCAGCTGCTCGCCGACGTGGAGCGCTTCGCCAACGCGTTGAAGGATCGCGGCGTCGGGCGCGGGGACGTGGTCGGGATCTTCCTGCCGATGATTCCCGAGCTGGCGGTGGCGATGCTCGCGTGCGCGCGCATCGGCGCGCCGCACAACGTCGTCTTCGGCGGCTTCAGCGTCGAGAGCGTGCGGGAGCGCATGAGCGTCTCCGACGCGAAGGCGCTGATCACGGTCGACGGCGCCCGGCGCAAGGGCAGGACGGCGCCGATCAAGGCGCTGGTCGACGAGGTCGGCATCGACGTCGCCACGACGTTCGTCGTGGCGCACACCGGCATCGACACGCCGATGGGCGAGGGCGACATCTGGTACCACGACGCGCTCGCCTACGCCGACCCGACCTGCGAGCCGGAGGCGCTCGAGGCCGAGCACCCGCTCTTCATCCTGTACTCGAGCGGGTCCACTGCGCAGCCCAAGGGCATCCTGCACACGACCGGCGGCTATCTGACCCAGGTCGCGTGGAGCCACAAGCACGTCTTCGACCTCGATCCGGAGCGGGACGTGTACTGGTGCACGGCCGACGTCGGCTGGATCACCGGGCACTCCTACGTCGTCTACGGGCCGCTGCTCAACGGCGCGACGTCGGTGATGTTCGAAGGCGCTCCCGACTACCCCGCGCGCGACGTGTGGTGGGAGCTGTGCGAGCGCTACGGCGTGACGATCTTCTACACCGCGCCGACCGCGATCCGGGCGGCCGCGAAGTGGGGCGCCGAGGAGCCCGGACGCCGTGACCTCTCCAAGCTGCGCCTGCTCGGCACGGTCGGGGAGCCGATCGGGCCCAAGACGTGGCTCTGGTACCGCGACGTCATCGGCGGCGGGCGCTGCCCGATCGTCGACACGTGGTGGCAGACCGAGACCGGAGCGATCATGATCACGACGCTGCCGGGCGCCCAGGCCTCCAAGC
>JAWVGD010000047.1:0-4057 GCA_033855515.1 Baekduia sp. | reverse complement strand
AGGGGGTCTCCTTCAAGCTCGAACGCCGTGACCGGCTGACCATCGCCGGGCGCAACGGGGCGGGCAAGACCACGCTGCTGCGGATGCTCGCGGGCGAGACCGGCATCGACGGCGGCGAGATGGTCTTCCAGAAGGGCGTCCGCGTCGCGCTGCACGACCAGCGCCCGCCGCGCGACCGCGACATCACGCTGCGTGACTACGTCCTGTCGGCGTGCAAGGAGCAGCTGTTCCTGGAGGCCGAGCTCGGCCGCCTCGAGCAGGCGATGGCCGCAGGCGACGAGGCCGCGATCACCCGCTACTCCGACGTCTACGCGCGCTTCGAGGCCGCCGGCGGCTACGGCTGGCGCGAGCGGGCCAACAACTACCTGCACGGCCTGGGATTCCAGGACGAGGCGCTGGACCGCTCGCTGGCGACGTTCTCCGGCGGGCAGCTCACGCGCGCCTCGCTGGCCCGGGCGCTGGCCGTCGAGGCCGACCTGCTGCTGCTCGACGAGCCGACCAACCATCTCGACATCGAGTCGCTGGAGTGGCTGGAGCAGACGCTGACGACGCTCGACTGCGCGATCGTCCTCGTCGCCCACGACCGCTGGTTCCTGGAGGCCGTCGGCACCGCCGTCCTGGAGCTCGAAGCCGGCCGCTCCCGCTACTTCAAGGGCACCTGGCACAACTGGCGCAAGGAGCAGGCCGCCCGCGAGCTGGCCCTCGGCCGGGCCATCGAGAAGCAGCAGGCCGAGATCGCGCGCATGGAGGGCTTCATCGAGCGCTTCCGCGCGAAGGCGACCAAGGCCAAGCAGGCCCAGTCGCGGGTCAAGGCGCTCGACAAGATCGAGCGGATCGACCGCGGGCCGCGCGACACCCGCGAGCTGGGCTTCCAGTTCGCCAAGCCCGAGCGCACGGGCCGCGTCATCTTCGAGCTCGAGGACGGGCGCCTGGAGGTGGGCGAGGGCGAGCGGCACAAGCTGCTGCTCGAGAACGCCGAGATCTGGCTCGAGCGCGGCGAGCACGTCTCGCTCGTGGGTCCCAACGGGACCGGCAAGACCACGCTGATCGAGGCGCTGGCGGGCGTCCGCGCGCTCGACGGCGGCAAGCTGCGGACCGGCCACAACCTCAAGGTCGGCTACCTCAGCCAGCACGACGCCGAGCTGGAGGGCCTGGGGAGCGCCCGCACGGTCGCCGAGGCGGCGGGCAAGCAGACGGGCTTGAACCCCAACCAGACGCGATCACTGCTGGGCAAGTTCCTCTTCAGCGGCACCGACGCCGACAAGCCGCTGGACGGCCTGAGCGGTGGCGAGCGCAAGCGCCTGGCGCTGGCGATGCTGCTGAGCCAGGGCGCCAACGTCCTGATCCTCGACGAGCCGACCAACCACCTGGACCTGGAGTCGCGCGAGGCGCTGGAGGACGCGCTGAAGGGCTTCGAGGGCGCGCTGCTGCTCGTGACCCACGACCGCGCGCTGCTGGACGCCGTCGGGACGCGCACGGTGGCGCTCGAGCACAGGAACCTGCGCTCCTACCTCGGCGGCTGGGCGGAGTACGCGCGCATCCGCGAGGACCGCAAGGCGGCCGGGGAGGACCCCATGGGGCCGCTGCCCAAGAAGGCCGCGGCGCCGAAGCCGAAGGCCGTCAAGGCCCCGAAGGCTGCCGACGGCAACGGCCGGTCCAACGGGTCGGTCGCCGCGCCGCCGGCGCCCGCCCTGTCGAAGAACGTCGCGCGCCAGACCGCCAAGCTCGAGCAGGCGGTCGAGACCGCCGAGGCGGCCCTCGCCGCGCTCGAGGTCGAGCTCGCCGCGCCCGAGCCCTGGGCGTCGCAGTACGAGTCGGCGAAGTCCACTGCGCGCCACACCGCCGCCAAGCGCGCGGTCGAGGACGCCTACGGCGCACTCGAGGCGCACCTCGAGAAGACCGAGGCACGGACCGCGTAGTCGCCTAGGATCCCCAGGATGGCCGGGGACTTCGATCTGCTGGCATCCGCGCTGAAGGCCGACGCGCGGGACGTCGACGTGTTCTTCGACGTCCTCGTGACCAAGCTCGCCGACGTGCTCCCCGAGCAGGTCGAGGTGCAGCGCGGCGGCCTGCTCGGGCGCGCGGGCCCCAAGGCCGTCGTCGTCACGCTCGGCGACCGCCGCTACGAGGCCGAGCGCAACCGCAAGCGCGTCGCCTGCCGGCGGCGCACCGTGGTGCGCGGCATCGCGCTCAAGAGCGAGGAGCTCGACGTCGCGGCCTGGATCGACGCCCTGTCGGCCGACCTCGTCGACGAAGCCGCCCGCAACGAACGCGCCCGCCTGGCGCTCGAAGGCCTCCTGCACGGATGAGCGACGACGTCGGGATCCCGCCCGCGGCCCGTGAGCGCCTCGAGCGCCTGCGCTCCAGCGGCGGCCCCGGCTTCAGCTCCGGGCTCGGCGTCGCCGAGGGGCTCGCCGTCCAGCACGCCGGCCTCCGTCCCATCACCCAGGTGATGGGCACGTCCTATTACAAGGTCGGCTGGCAGAGCATGCCGTGGACGGGCAGCCGCAGCGGCTGGTTCGCGGGCCAGCGCGACGGCGAGACCCAGGAGCTGACCAGCCAGAGCGACGCGTGGAACGAGGCGCGCCGGCTCGCCGTCGGGCGCCTGCGCGAGGAGGCCGTCGCGGCGGGCGCCGACGCGGTCGTGGGCGTGCATCTGCGCCGCACGATGCGCGACTGGGCCAGCGACCTCGTCGAGTTCGTCGCCATGGGCACCGCCGTGCGCTCCGAGCGCTACGACCTGGGGCCCGAGCCGCTGCTGTGCAACCTCTCGGGCCAGGACGTCGCCAAGCTCGTGGCCCACGGCTTCTGGCCGGTCGGGATCGTCGGCGGCTCGACCGTCGCCTACGTCGTGACCGGATCGCGCCAGCAGCTGCGCGCCGGCGGGCTCTTCTCGCAGATGAGCAACCAGGAGCTGCCCGACTACACCCGCGGCCTGTACGACGCGCGGGCCCTGGCGATGGAGCGCCTGACCCAGGGCGCGCATGCGCTGAACGCCCACGGCGTGGTCGGCGTGGACATCGACCGCTCCATGCGCGACTACGAGCGCGAGGTCAACAGCGTCACCTACCGCGACCTCATCATCACCATGCACGTCCTCGGCACCGCGATCGTCGAGCAGCAGGACGGGCCGCCGCCGCCCGGGAAGTTCCTCGCCCTGCCCCTGAGTCCTTAGTCCGAGAAGGAGCCCGAACGCCCCATGGCCGACGACGAGCGCGAGCAGAAGATGGAGGACTACGACCCCACCAGCACCGCGGGGATCCCGGAGGCGGGCCGTGAGCGGCTGGCGCGCATGCGCGACCGCAGCCTCTTCACGAGCGACCTGTCGGTCAACGAGTTCCTGCTCGTCCGCGCCGCCGGCTTCGAGCCCCTGGGCCTGGTCGTCGGCTCGTCGATCTACCACATCGGGTTCCAGGCGGGCGCGTGGAATCGCAACCAGGAGATGGACGTCCTGACCCAGGCGATGTACCACGCCCGCGAGCTGGCGATGACGCGCATGGAGGAGGAGGCCGACCAGCTGGGCGCGGACGGGATCGTCGCCGTGCGGCTCGACGTCAGCCGCCGCGAGTGGGGCAACGACCTGGCCGAGTTCGTCGCGATCGGCACCGCGGTCCGCCACCGCGAGGGCGAGCTGCACCGGGCTCCCAGCGGCCGCCCGTTCACCAGCGACCTGTCGGGCCAGGACTTCTGGACGCTGCTGCGCGCCGGCTACCGGCCGGTGGGCCTCGTGATGGGCACCTGCGTCTACCACGTCGCCTATCGCGGCCTCGGCCAGTTCTTCCGCCAGATGGGCACCAACACCGAGATGGAGAACTACACGCAGGCGCTCTACGACGCGCGCGAGCTGGCGATGGAGCGGATGCAGTACGAGGCCAACCAGGTCCAGGCGGAGGGAATCGTTGGCGTGCAGCTGCAGGAGAAGAGCCACGGCTGGGGGTCGCACGTGATCGAGTTCTTCGCGATCGGCACGGCGATCGTGCCGACGAGCGATGATCACACGATCGCGACGCCTCAGACCGTGCTGCCGCTCGGGCGCGGCTAGCGGGCTAGATCAGCA
>JAWVGD010000046.1:0-3468 GCA_033855515.1 Baekduia sp. | reverse complement strand
GCCGCAGCCCAGTGACATAGCCATCGAACAAGTGATCCACCGCAACTCCCCGCTCTCGCCGGACGCGCGGAGGCGTCCCGTCGAGCGGTGCCGAACACGGCCGATCGCGCACGTCGCCGCAGAGATGGGGATCTCCCGAGCCTGCGCCGCGACGTGGTGGAGCGGGAGGACGGCCGCCAGCCGCACGGCTACGCGAGGGCGTCACGAACGTCCTGGCCTCCTACACCGAGCGGCTCAGCGCCGCGCGGCGTACCAGTCCAGCGTCCGGCGCAGCCCCTCTTCGAGCCCGACCCGCGGCTCCCAGCCGCAGGTCTCGCGGATCTTCGTGATGTCGACGTACTGGCGCGAGATCTCGCCGGGCGTCGTGTTGGCCGGGTCGTAGACGGCCTCCAGCGACCGGCCCGCCACGCGGCCCAGCGTGTCGACCACCTCGCGGACGCTCACCGGTCGTCCACCGCCGGCGTTGAACGCCTCGCCGCGCGCCCCTCCGGCCGGGTCGGCCAGCGCGTCGGCGATCGCGAGGTAGGCCGCGGCCGCGTCCTCGACGTAGAGGAAGTCGCGCTCGGGCGTCCCGTCGGAGCGGATCCGCGGCGCGCGGCCGTCCAGCGCCGCCGCGACGAGCTCCGGGATCAGGCGCGACGGGTTGAGGTCGCCGCCACCGTAGATGTTGGCGAACCGCGTGGTCGCCACCGGCAGGCCGAACGTGTGCCAGTAGGAGCGCGCGATGAGGTCGGTCGCCGCCTTGGACACGTCGTAGGGATGGCGCGGCTGCAACGCCATGTCCTCGGTGTAGGGCAGCGTCGCGTGCTCGCCGTAGGCCTTGTCGGAGGCGGCGACCACGACGCGGCCGGCGCCGCCCAGCCGCGCGGCCTCCAGGACCGCCCACGTCCCCTGGATGTTGGTGGTGAACGTCGAGGCCGGCGCGGTGTTGGCGGCGCCGACGATCGTCTGGGCCGCCAGGTGGAAGACCGTGCCGACCTCCTCCTCGTTCACGACGCGGGCCATCAGCGCCTGGTCGGCGACGTCGCCGTGGACGACGTGGCAGCGGCCCTCGGTGCCGTGCAGCTCCAGCGCGCTGCCCACCGCGCGGTCGCGCTTGAGCACGACGACGCGCTCGCCGCGGTCCAGCAGCGCGCGCACCAGCCACGCGCCGAGCATGCCGTAGGCGCCGGTGACGAACGTGGATCTCGGGGCGGTGCTCATGCGGTCCAGGTCCTCCATGGCGGTGCGCCCGACGCCCAGAGGTCGTTGAGCAGCACCGCGTCCTTGTAGGTGTCCATGCAGTCCCAGAAGCCGTCGTGGCGGAAGGCGCGCAGCTGCCCATCGGCGGCCAGGCCCTCCAGCGGCTCGCGCTCCAGGACATGGCCCGGGGCCAGGCGGTCCAGCACGGCGGTGTCGAACACGAAGAAGCCGCCGTTGATCCAGTGCTCGGAGCGCGGCTTCTCGCGAAAGCCCGTGACGCGGCCGTCGGTCGCCAGCTCGGTGACGCCGAACTGCAGCTCGGGGCGCACGACGGTCATCGTCGCTGCGCCGTCGTGCCCGGCGTGGAAGGCCAGCAGCGTGCGCAGGTCGACGTCGGCGACCCCGTCGGCGTACGTCGCGCAGAACGTCGCACCGCCCCCCAGGCGGTTGCCGGCGGCGTGCAGGCGCCCGCCGGTCGGCGTGTCCTGGCCCGTGTCGACGCAGGTGATCCGCACGCCGTCGGGCCAGCCGTCGTGCCCGGCGACGAACGCCTCGATCTGCTCGCCCAGGTAGCCCGTGCACAGCACGAACTCGCGGAAGCCCGCGTGGGCGTAGAGCCGGATGACGTGCCAGAGGATCGGCAGGCCGCCGATCTCGACGAGGGGCTTGGGGATCGTGCGCGTGTGCTCCTGCAGCCGGGTCCCACGCCCGCCGCAGAGGATCGCCACCGGTGGGGTCTGCGCCATGCGGGCCGGAAGCATGCCCGACGCGGCGCCCGCGTGCCCGCACGTGCCGGTCAAGCTCCGGAAGGTATGGTCGATCGCCGTGGCGATGAGCGGTGTCGTCGAGCTGCGGGTGCTGTGGCGGGCCCGGGGGGCCGCGCTCGTGCTGTGGATCGTCGGCGCCGTGCTGCTGGTCATCGCGATCGGCGAGCACCGCCATCCGCCGGCGCTCGCGTTCCGGGCGGTCGTGCTCGGTCTCGCCGCGCTGCCGTTCATCCTGGGGCTCGTGTTCTGGTGGCGCGCGGCCGGCCGCCTCGTGGTGGGCGACGACGAGCTTCAGGTCCATCACGCGTCGCTGGCGCGGCCGCTGCGGATCCCGGCGGCCGACGTGCTGTCGGTCGCCGTCGACGCCGGCGGCCTCGGCCGCGCCGCCACGCTCCCCCGCGCCGCCGTCCGCCGTCAGGCCAACGTCGCCCTCGCGCTCGCCGCCCCGCGGCGCGCGGTCTTCTTCCTCGGGGCGCCGCGGCCGCTGACCGAGCTGGCCCTCGACGTCGCCGACCCGGTGGCCGCGCGGCGGGCGCTGGCCCGGTTCCCCGAGGCCCATTAGCGCCGGCCGTGCGAGAGCGCTCCGGTGGATCGGGTACGCCGGGCAGAATGGAACGCGAACGCGTGAGCAGTGTCGGGATCGCCGCGGGGCCCCCGCCATCTAGGATCTGGGCCACATGAGCGTCCCTGCCGAGATCTTCAAGGCCTACGACATCCGTGGCATCCACGGCGACCAGCTGGGGCCCGACGACGCCGAGCAGATCGGGCGCGCGTTCGCCCGCGTCATCGGTGAGCTGGAGGGCAAGCCCACGACGAAGCTGCGCCTCGGCCTCGGTCGTGACATGCGCCTGTCGGCGCCCGAGATGGCGGCACGCTACCGCGACGGCATGGTCGCCGAGGGGGCGACGGTGATCGACGCCGGGCAGGTCGGCACCGAGATGCTGTACTTCCTGGTCGGCTCGCGCGACCTCGACGGCGGGCTCATGTGCACCGCCTCGCACAACCCGAAGGCCTACACGGGCGCCAAGCTCGTCAAGCGCGGCTCGATCGCGCTCAGCGGCGACGAGGGCATCCAGGACATCCGCCGGATGATCGAGGACGGTCTCGGAGACGGCGCCGAGACGCCCGGCTCGGTCGAGGAGGTCGAGATCTACGAGGGGTTCCAGGCCGCCGCGCTGACCTCCATCGAGGCGGCCAACGTCAAGCCGCTGAAGGTCGTCGTCGACGGCGGCAACGGCATGGCGGGCCCGATGGCCGGCCCGATCCTGCGCGACCGCGGCCTCGACCTCGTCGAGACCTACTTCACGCCCGACGGCAACTTCCCCGACCACGAGCCCAACCCGCTCCTGGAGGAGAACCGGCAGTTCATCGTGGACAAGGTGCTCGCCGAGGGCGCCGACCTCGGCATCGCCTGGGACGGCGACGCCGACCGCTGCTTCTTCATCGACGACACCGGGCGCTTCGTCGACGGTGACTTCCTCACCGCGATCCTCGCCGAGCACCTGCTGGAGAAGAAGCC
>JAWVGD010000045.1:0-5917 GCA_033855515.1 Baekduia sp. | reverse complement strand
GTCTGCTTCGACCCGCGTCCGGAGGCGGCGGCCGCGCTGGCCGAGGAGCTCGGCTGGCGCGCCGGCACCCGCGAGGAGGCGCTCGACGCCGACGTCGTGTGCTGCGTCACGCCGGGCGGCGAGGTCGTGTTGGACGCCGGCGATCTGCACCCGGGCCAGCACTTCAACATGCTCGGCGCCGACGGGCCGGGCAAGGCCGAGGCGACGATCGGCGCCGTGGCCTCGTGCGCGCTCTTCTGCGACGAATGGGCCCAGGCCTCCCACGGCGGCGAGCTGACCGGGGCCGTCGAGGAGGGCCTGGTCACGCGCGACGCCGTGACCGACCTCGGCGCCGTCCTGAGCGGCGAGGCGCCGGGGCGGCCCGGTCCGCAAGCGGTGACGCTGTTCGACTCGACCGGGCTGGCGATCCAGGACCTGGCGATCGCCTCGGCGGCCCTGGACGCGTGGCGCGAAGGGCGGGTGCAGGCGCCGACGCTCCGGCTGTAGGGAGCGTTTGCGGGGCGGGCCATCAGACGCCCGCAACGACCCGCGACCCAGCGCCTCAGGCCGCCGCCGGCCCGTGCTGGCCCTTGATCGACGGCGCACCCGGGGCCACGTGGTAGGTCCAGTCGGCCGACGCCAGCCGCTTCGTCGTCCTCTTCTTGATCGTCTCCATCCGCACCATCTCGCAGGTGAGGCCGCTCGGCTTGGCGACGACCGAGCCGAACCCGTGGTGGTCGAAGTCGGCGTTGTCGACCTGCGGGTTGATCGAGCGCAGCGCGTCGATGAGCGAGGAGGGCGTCGCCGGGTGCGCGTCGTTGCCCTTGATCTTCGTGCCGGCGCCCGCGTCCAGGTCGGTCTCGCCGAGGGACTGCGAGGAGATCGAGCCGCCGACGAGCTCGGTGGCGACCGTGTCGCCGGTGGCGCCGTCGCCGGTGCGGACGTCGCCGGCGATGAACGTGTGGATGTCGCCCGTGAGGAAGACCACGTCCTTGATCTGCTGGTCGCGGATGTGGGTCAGCAGCTCCTCGCGCTCCCGCGGGTAGCCGACCCAGTTGTCATAGGTGTAGTTCGCGCCGCCGAGGACGCGTGTCGGCATGATCGTGACCTCGTTGGCCATGAGCTTCCACGTCGCCGTCGACGCCTTGAGCGCGTTCTTGACGAAGTCCATCTGGGGGCGGCCGAGGAAGTCGCGGGGCTGGTCGTAGTCGGCGCAGGGGGCGACGACCGCGTCGTCGCACGGCTGGTTGGCGCGGTAGGAGCGCTGGTCCATGACGATGAGCTCCACCGTGGATCCGTAGCGCAGCGTGCGGTAGAGCTTCTGCCCGCTCTCGAACGCCGGCATCGACTCGAAGAACGCCTTGCGCGCCGCCTTCTTGCGCGCGGCGCTGAAGTGCTTGCCGGCCGCCAGGCCGCCGTCGGCCGCCGCACCGGCGTAGTTGTCCTGCACCTCGTGGTCGTCCCAGAGCATCACCATGGGGAACTTGGCGTGGACCGCGCGCAGCGCCGGGTCGCTGCGGTAGAGCTCGTACTTGGCGCGGTAGTCGGCGAGCGTCACGGCCTCGCGGACGATGTCCGGGTTCTGCGGATTCTCGCGGCCGATCTTGTCGTCGCGCACCCCCGTGCCGCCCTTGACCGAGTGATAGGCCTCGGCATAGATGTAGTCCCCGAGGCACACCACGAAGTCGTAGTCGCCGCCGGCCATGACCTCCAGGGCGTTGTAGTACCCGTGGGTGTAGTCCTGGCAGGAGAAGAACGCGAACTTCACGTCCTGCTTGGAGTCGGCCGGCAGCGCGGTGCGAAACCGCCCGACCGCGCTGTCGGCTCCCTTGGTGGCGAAGCGGTAGTAGTACTGCTCGTAGGGCTTCAGGCCCGTCACGCGCGCCTTGAGGGCGTGGTTGGACGCCGCGCCGGTCTTGACGCTCTTGCGCGCCACGACCTTGCGGAACGCCTTGTCGGTCGACACCTCCAGCTCGACCGTCCCGGTTCCGCCGCCGCCGGACGGATCCAGCCGCGTCCAGAGGCTCACGCCCTTGGGCGTCGGGTCCCCGGACATGACGCCATCCGGGAAGCGGCCGCCCGTGAACGGCTTGGTGCGCGCGGCCGCGAGCGGCGCGGCCAGCGTGGTGGGGACGAGGACGGTGGCGGCCGCACCGCTCGCGCGGGCGACGAACTGACGACGGGTCTGCATCGGTTGCCAACCTACCTCGGCACGCAGACGGGGGTGTGAAGGTCCGTCAGCCGACGCCCACCGGCGCCGTCTGCGCACGCAGGAACGGCACCACGGCCGCCGCGACGCCGGCCGGATCGTCGGCCAGCGGCCAGTGTCCGCTGCGCGGCAGGATCACCACCTCCGCGTCGCCGAACACCTCGCGCTGGCGCTCGGCCAGGCGCACCTTGAGGTACGGGTCCTTGGCGCCCCAGACCACGAGCGCCGGTCGCGGGTGCTCGCGCAGCCGCGGGGCGATCGCCTCGACGTGCGGGCCGATCGGCGTGTTGCGGTAGAGCCGCAGCACCGCACGGCGCGTCCCCTTGTCGCGGTACAGGTCGAAGAGGTGGTCGGCGAACGCCGTCGGGAACGTCGGCGGGTTGGTGGCCTTCATGAACGCGCGCATGCCGCGCTTGGTCGAGGTCGCGAAGAACAGCTCGCCGAGCCCCGGCGTGCGCCACACCTTCGCCAGCGCGTGCCAGCCCTCGCGCAGCAGGACGCCGGTGTTGATCAGCGTCGTCGACGCATGAGCCTCGGGATGGTCGGCGGCCCACTGCAGGCCCCACGGGCCGCCGAAGTCGTGTAGGACGAGGTGGGCGCGCCGCACGCCGAGCTGCTCCAGCGCGCCCGCCAGGTGCGCGGCGTAGCCGGGCACGGTGTAGGGGAACGTGTCGGGCTTGCCGGCGGCGCCGAACCCCGGCATGTCCAGCGCGACGGCGCGCGCGAACTCCGCCGCCGGCTCCAGCAGCGCCAGCCAGTCGCGCCCGGTGCCGGGATTGCCGTGGACGAAGACGACGGCCTCCTCGGCGCCGGGCGCCCCGGACTCGACGACCGGCGAGCGCACGCCCGCGACGACGACTTCGCCGGTGCGCAACGCGCTCATCGCCCGGTCGCCATGACCGCCGCGCGCGCGAGCCGCCGCGGGCGCATGATCCGGTCCAGGGGCGCGCCGCGGGAGGCGAGCTCGTGCATCATCCCCGCGGTCTTCGGGTCCCGGACGGCGGCGCGGTGGAGCATCCGCTCGAACGGGTTCAGCGCGCGCCCGCCCGCGAAGTCCGACATCTGCAGGTGGTGCAGCGCGAGCTGACGGCGGTGGCGGCGGCGGTAGCGCTCCAGCGCCACGTCGACGCCGGCGCCGGCCGTCAGCGCGCCGGCGACCTCGTCGGCCAGCCAGGCGGCGCTCTGCAGCGCGAACCCGACACCGACGCCCCAGACTGGGTCGCTCGCCTGGGCCGCGTCGCCGACGAAGGCGATCCCGGGCCGCGCCGCGGGCCGGCGCACGTTGGGCAGCTCGAGCTTGCCGATCAGCGGCGAGACGCGCGTGGCGTCCTCCAGGCGCGGCCGGCGGTCCAGGCCGGCGAAGGCACGCACGAACTCGCCCTCCTTGTCGGCCTTGAACGCCGGCAGCCGGTCCTTGTGCAGGAACATCGCCGCGACCGTGAGGCCGTCGTCGTTGGGGAAGGCGTAGAGCACGTCGCGCCCCGACAGCCACATCTGCGACCGCTGCTCAGACGCCTCCAGCGGCAGGTCCTTGTAATAGGCCATGTAGCCGAAGCGGCCGTGCGGCAGCACGCGTCCCGGGATCCCGGCCAGCCGTGCGACGGCGCTGCCGCGACCGTCGGCGCCGACGACGACGCCCGCCCGGACCTCGACCTCCTCGCCGGCCGGCGAGTGGCCGCGCAGCCCGCACGGGCGCCCGGCGCCGTCGCGCAGGACCTCGGTGACCGTCACGCCCGGGCGCAGGTCGACGTTCGGCGTGCCGACCGCGAGCGCGCGTAGGAGCGGATCGAGCTTCTCGCGGCGCAGGCTGTAGCCGTAGGCCTCGCCGCGGGCGACATACCAGCCCGCCTCGGTCCAGAGCTCGAGGCCGTTGCGCACCGCCCCGGCCTCCTCGAGGGCCCGGTCGACGCCGAGGCGCTGAAGCACCGGCGTCGCGCCCGCCTGGATGAAGTGGCTGCAGACCACCTTGTAGTGGTCGGGCTTCGTGCTCTTCTCGAGCACGGTCGCGCGGATGCCCTGCCGGCCCAGCAGGGCGGCCAGCGCGCACCCCGCGACGCTGGCGCCGGCGATGACGACGTCTGTCTGATCCGGCATGACGCGCGACGCTACCGAGGTGGGTTGCGTCGCGCAACCGGCGGCGCGCTTCCTAGAGCGGGATGTTGCCGTGCTTGCGCTTGGGGCCCGGTTCGCGCTTGGTCTGCAGCGTGTGGAGGGCGTTGATGATCTTCGGGCGCGTCTCGTGCGGGACGATGACGTCGTCGATGTAGCCGCGTTCGGCCGCGCTGTAGGGGTTGGCGAAGCGCGCCTTGTAGTCATCCATGAGCTTCTTGCGTCGCTCCTCCGGCGTGGGGGAGGCGGCGAGGTCACGGCGGTAGATGATGTTCACCGCGCCCTCGGGGCCCATGACCGCGACCTCGGCCTGCGGCCAGGCGAAGTTGAAGTCGGCCAGCAGGTGCTTGGAGGCCATGACGTCGTAGGCACCGCCGTAGGCCTTGCGGGTGATGACCGTGATCTTCGGGACCGTCGCCTCGGCGTAGGCGTACAGGAGCTTGGCGCCGTGGCGGATGATGCCGCCCCACTCCTGGCTCGTCCCCGGCAGGAAGCCCGGGACGTCGGTCAGCGTGATGATCGGGATGTTGTAGGCGTCGCAGGTCCGCACGAAGCGCGCGGCCTTGGCCGACGCGTCGATGTCCAGGACGCCGGCCATGTGCGCCGGCTGGTTGCCGACGACGCCCACCGAGAAGCCGTCGAAGCGGGCGAAGCCGCAGATCATGTTCTTGGCGAAGTGCTCGTGGATCTCGAAGAACTCGCCGTCGTCGACCAGCAGCCGCACGACGTTGCGCATGTCGTAGGGCTTGTTCGGGTTGTCGGGGACGACCGTGTCGAGCTCCGCGTCCTGGCGGTTGGGATCGTCGCTCGGGTGCACGCGCGGCGGCATCTCGAGGTTGTTCTGCGGCAGGAAGCCCATGAGGTAGCGGGTGTCCTCCAGCAGCTGCTCCTCGTCGTCGGCGGCGAGGTGCGCGACGCCGGACTTCGTGTTGTGCGTCATCGCGCCGCCGAGCGACTCGAAGTCCACCTCCTCGCCCGTGACCGTCTTGATGACGTCGGGCCCGGTGATGAACATGTGCGACGACTCCTTCACCATGAAGATGAAGTCGGTGATCGCCGGCGAGTAGACCGCGCCGCCCGCGCACGGCCCCATGATGAGGCTGACCTGCGGGATGACGCCCGAGCACTTGACGTTGCGCGTGAAGACGTCGCCGTAGGCGCCGAGGGAGACGACGCCCTCCTGGATCCGCGCGCCGCCGGAGTCGTTGATCCCGATGACGGGGCAGCCGATCTTGGCCGCGAGGTCCATGATCTTGCACATCTTCTCGGCCATGACCTCGCCGAGCGAGCCGCCGAAGACCGTGAAGTCCTGCGAGAACACGCAGACCCGACGGCCCTCGATGGTGCCGTGGCCGGTCACGACCGCGTCGCCCCACGGCCGGTTCTTCTGCATGTCGAAGTCGGTGGTGCGGTGCCGGACGAACGTGTCGAGCTCTTGGAAGGAGCCGGGGTCCAGCAGCTTCTCGATGCGCTCTCGCGCGGTGAGCTTGCCACGGGCGTGCTGCTTCTCCTCGGCCTCAGGCGAGGAGTGCATGGCGGCTTCGCGCAGCTCGGTGAGCTGGACGAGCTTCTCGTCGAACGTCTCGGGGTGGTGCCGGCGCTGGGTCATGGGCGGCGGCG
>JAWVGD010000044.1:0-10539 GCA_033855515.1 Baekduia sp. | reverse complement strand
CGTCGGCCTGGACTTCGCGCTCGCCGCCCACGGAGGGGCGCAGCACGGGCGGGATGCGGATCGTTGCCATAGCTCGCTGACCCTAGCCCGACGCGGCGCAGAACGCCTCGTAGTCCGGGAAGACGCCGAGCTCCTCGTCGGTGATCTCCGACGGCTCGCGCGAGCAGATCGGGCACTCCGGGTCGCGGCGCACCTTCAGCTCGGTCGTGGTGGCGCCGAGCGCGTCGTAGATCAGCAGGCGGCCGATGAGCGGGTCGCCGGCGCCGATGATGAGCTTGACGACCTCGGTGGCCTGCAGCAGGCCCATGGTCCCGGGCAGCACGCCCAGGACGCCGTTGGCGCCGCAGGAGGGCGCCAGCTCGGCCGGCGGCGGCTGGCGGAAGAGGCACCGGTAGCACGGGCCGTCGTACGGCGCGAAGACGCTGAGCTGGCCCTCGAAGCCGAGGATGGCGGCGCTGACGACCGGGATCTTCAGGCGCACCGACGCGTCGTTGAGCAGGTAGCGCGTCGGGAAGTTGTCGACGCCGTCGACCACGATGTCGTAGTCCTTGATGATGTCGACGATGTTCGAGGCGTCCAGCCGCGTCTCGTACTTGCGCACGCTGACGTCGGGGTTGAGGTCGTGGATCGCCTTCTCGGCGCTGTCGACCTTCGGGGTCCCCACACGGTCGGTGGTGTGGATGATCTGGCGCTGGAGGTTGGAGACGTCGACGGTGTCGTCGTCGACGATGCCCAGCGTGCCGACGCCCGCGGCCGCGAGGTAGAGCGCGGTCGGCGAGCCCAGGCCACCGGCTCCGAGCAGCAGCACCTTGGCGTCGAGCAGCTTCTGCTGGCCCTCGACCCCGACCTCCGGAAGCAGGAAGTGGCGGCTGTAGCGCTGGCGCTGCTCGGGGGTGAACGTGCGCGGGACCTCGACGGCGTAGCCGCGGTCCTTCCACAGGGTGTAGCCGCCGGTCATCGACTCGACGTGCTCGTAGCCGAGCTCGTCGCGCAGCGTCTTGGCCGCCAGCGCCGAGCGGTTGCCCGAGGCGCAGTACAGGAGGACGCGCTGGCTGCGGTCGGGGGCGGCGCCCTCGATGCGGGACTCCAGGTGGCCGCGCGGGACGTGCTTGGCGCCGGGCAGGTGCCCCGCGTCCCACTCGTCGCTCTCGCGCACGTCGACGATGACGACGCCGTCGGAGCCGGCGACCTCGCTCACCGCGGACGGATCGATCTCGTCGATCTGGGCCTTGACCTGCTTGATGTACTCGGCGCCGGAGGGGCTCATCGGGGCTCTAATCACCTGAACGTCGGTCGGAATTCTGCTTCACAAAGTGTAGCGACTCGACGTAGGGAGAGCGGGGGGAGGCGACGGCCCATCCGGAGCGCCCCCCGGCGCCGGATGGACCGTGCCTCGCAAAACCCACCGTGGCCTGCTTCAGGCCGGGACTTGCTGCACCAGGAGTATCGGATACGGCCGCAGCGGCCGATATGGGGTCTAGACCCCAAGATGCGCAAGCCCCCGCTCGCCACCCAGATCCTGGCCGTCAACGCCCTCCTGATCCTCGCCACCGGCATGGCGGCGATCGCGGCTGCACGGCTGTCCCTCGACGACGTCGTCGGCCGCCGCCAGGCGCTCGTGCTCGTCGCCGGCATCCTCGGCGCGGTGCTCGTCAACGGCGTCGTGCTGCGCCGCCGCTTCGCGCCCCTGGAGAAGCTCATCGACGTCATGGAACGCATCGATCTCGCCCGCCCCGGCGTCCGCGCCGACGTGCCCGAGGCCGACTCCGAGGACGTGGTGCGGCTGGTGCAGGCCTTCAACCGCATGCTCAGCCGCGTCGAGGACGAGCGCTCGCGCACCGCCGCGGCGGTGCTGCAGGGCCAGGAGAGCGAGCGCGCCCGGGTCGCGCGCGACCTCCACGACGAGTGCAACCAGGCGCTCACCGCCGTCCTGCTGCGCCTGGAGGCCCACGTGCACCACGCGCCACCGGAGTTGCAAGACGAGCTGCGCGAGACCAAGCGCGTGGCGATCCAGGCGATGGACGAGCTGTTGCGGCTCGCGCGCGAGCTGCGCCCCGCCGCCCTGGACGACCACGGCCTGCAGGCCGCGCTGCGCACCCAGCTCGAGCGCTTCACCGACCAGACCGGCGTGCCCGCGGTGCTGCGGTACTACGACGACCTGACCGACCTCGCCGACCACGAGCAGACCGTGGTCTACCGCGTCGTGCAGGAGTCGCTGTCGAACGTCACGCGCCACGCCGAGGCGACGAGCGTCATCGTCGAGGTCGGCCGCGACCACGGCCGCCCGATCGTCCGGATCGTCGACGACGGCGTCGGCTTCAGCGGCGTCGAGCGCCCCGACGGCATCGGCCTGGTCGGCATGCGTGAGCGCGCACGGCTGGCCCGCGGTCGCCTGGAGGTGCAGTCGGTCCCCGGCCGCGGCACCGTGGTCGAGCTGCGCCTGGACCGCGACCTGTGGCTGGCGGCGGAGGAGGAGGGCCGCGCAGCATGAGGCTGTTGATCGCCGATGACCACGGCGTCGTGCGCGGCGGGCTGAAGCTCCTGCTCGAGCTCCAGCCCGACATGGACGTGGTCGCCGAGGCCGGCGACGGTGCCGAGGCCGTCGAGCGCGCGCTGGCCGTGCGCCCCGACGTCTGCATCCTCGACGTGTCGATGCCCAAGCTCACGGGGCTGCAGGCCGCGCGCGAGATCCGCTCCCAGGCACCCGACACCGCGGTGCTCATGCTCTCGATGCACGACGACGACCGCTACCTCTTCGAGGCGCTGAAGGCCGGCGCCGGCGGCTACGTCCTCAAGAAGGAAGCCGACCAGTTCCTGGTCGACGCGGTCCGCTCAGTCGTGCGCGGCGAGCCGTTCCTGACCAACGCCGCGCAGCGCGCGCTCGTCCGCGAGTGGATCGCCGACGACAGCACCGGCCCTGCCGAGCCGCTGACGCCGCGCGAGCAGGAGGTCCTCAAGCTCATCGCCGAGGCCCACACCAACCGCGAGATCGGCGAGATCCTGCACCTGGCGGAGAAGACCGTCGAATCTCACCGCGGAAACCTGCTGCGCAAGCTGGGCATGCGCGATCGCGTCGAGCTCGTGCGCTACGCGATCCGCCGCGGGCTCATCGAGCCGTAGGCCGGTGCGGGTGCCGCGGTCCGCGCAACCGCGCCGCCCGACGCCGACGGTGCGAGTGCGGCATCCTTGGTCGTGGTGAGCGAGCAGCAGGAGCACCCCGAAGGCGCCGTCGCGGCGCAGGAGCCGGTCCAGCCGGCCGCCGAAGCCGAGGCCCCCGTGGTCCCGCCGACCCCTGCGGCGCAGGAGCCGCCGGCCGCCCAAGAGCCGCCGGCCGCCCAAGAGCCGTCGGTCGCGGCCCCTCAGCCCGACGCGCCCCAGGCCCCGGAGCCGCAGGTCGCCGAGGACGCGCCGGCCGCCGCCGAGGCCGCGCCCGCCACCGACGCCCCGCCGGCCGAGGCTGCGCCCGCCGCCCAGGAGAGCACCGTCGGACCCAAGATCCTCGGCCGCGCGGAGGAGCGTCGCCTCCCCGTCGTCAAGAAGCGCCTGCAGGAGAAGCCCAAGCGCGATCCGCTGCCGTGGCCCGAGCTGCGCGCCGCCGTCGCGGCCACCCGCGACTCCCACGAGATCGCCGAGCTCAAGGAGCTCTTCCGCCTCTTCCCCGAGAAGCTGCGCGACGAGGTCGTCGAGAACGTCCGCGGCTTCAAGAAGGGCGCGCGCCGCCCCGTCTCCCAGCACGCCGCCAAGCAGCTGGCCCGCGCCGCGCACACCGCGCGCCGGATGAAGAAGAACTCGCACCCCAGCGGCGAGGTCGGCGAGGCGCTCGGCCACGCCCTGGCCGCCGAGATGATCGCCTCGCTGGAGCCTGAGAAGGCCGCGCAGGTGATCCTGCCCAAGCGCGACCTCATCGAGCGCGAGAACCGCCAGGCCCAGCGCCGGGCGCGCGACGAAGAGGACAAGCAGCGCGACGAGCAGCGCCGCCGGCGCCGCGACGACGCCCGCAGCTCGCGCCAGCAGACGTCGTTCGGCGAGTTCTCCGGCCCGAAGATCAAGGGCCTCGACGAGCTCGCCGCCCTGTTCTCCGACGCCCCCGCCGAGCCCGAGGCGCCCGCCGCCGAGGCTCCGGTCGCCGAGGCCCCGGCCACGACGCGCGAGGCGGCGTCAGAGCCCGACACCCCGGTGACGCCGGCCACGACGACGCCCGAGCCCAGCGCCCCGGCCGAGGCGGCCGAGACGCCTGACGACGCGCCCGTCACCCCGGCGACCACCGCGGTAGACACCGAGGCTGACCCTCAGGTCGAGGATGAGACCGACGCTCCGGACGCCCCTGCGGCGCCCAAGGGCGACGGCGACCCGGCCTGAGCCGGCGGGCCCCTGCCGCGGGCCTCGACCGTGACCGTGATGCCGCTCCGCGCCCGTCTCGCGCTGATGCTCGCCGGCACCTTGGTGCTGGTCGGCGCGCTGGGCGTCGTGCTCTTCACCAACGGCAACGGCCACACAAGCAGCGCCGGCTTCGACGGCGCGCTGCGCCCGGAGGGCATCCCCCCGGCCGACTTCGCGCTCCGCGACCAGGACGGCAAGGTCGTGCGACTGAGCGACTACCGCGGGCAGCCGGTGATCCTCACGTTCCTGTACTCGACGTGTCGCGACACCTGCCCGCTGACCGCCCAGCAGATCAAGGGCGCTCTGGACCAGGTCGGGCGCGACATCCCCACGCTCGCGGTCAGCGTCGATCCGGCCAACGACACGACGCTCAACGCCCGGCGGTTCGTCAACCGCCAGGGCCTCACCGGCCGCATGCGGTTCCTCCTCGGTCAGCGGGCGCAGCTCGCGCCGGTCTGGAAGGACTACGCGATCCGGCCGCAGGGCAAGGGCTTCGAGCACTCCGCCTACGTGCTCCTGATCGACGCCCAGGGCCGCCAGCGCGTGGCCTGGCCCACCGACAAGCTGACCCCGGAGGGTCTCGCGCATGACCTGCGCCTCCTGGGCGCCTGAAGTCCCGGACCAACCCGGGCGCGGGAGTGGGGCGCGTTCACGGGCATATGACACGTCAACTCGCC
The DNA here is from genome assembly GCA_033855515.1 of Baekduia sp. Lineage (GTDB taxonomy): Bacteria > Actinomycetota > Thermoleophilia > Solirubrobacterales > Solirubrobacteraceae > Baekduia. The sequence goes on along the minus strand of JAWVGD010000044.1, from coordinate 5,482 downwards.
CCGGACCGTGGAGCGACTCCCAGCATCCGTCCCGGGACGACGCTCGCGATCCGGTGGCCGGATACGCCGGCGGACGACCGACGACGCCGGCACCTCCCCGCAACCTCGCTGTCCTTGCCGACGATCCAGCGCCTCGCCCAACCAGGCCCGTCCAGGCTGAAGACCACGGACGCCGGCGCCACCACCTCGACCGGCGCCCAGGGCGCGTCGCGCCCACGCGTGGAGGATCGGCGTCGCCTGGCGACGTTCATGTGACACGGATCCCTCGATGGGACGCCCCGCTCAGCGCTCGTACGCGCCCGCAGCCACCGCTGCCGAGATCACGGCGTCCATCGCCGCGTCGGCGCGATCGGCGGCGGCGCGGTAGAGCAGGTACGGCTCGAGGCCGTGGTGCTCGCACCAGGCCTCGTAGGCGTCGTCGGCCTCCTCCTGGGCGGCCCGCCACACCTCGCTGAGCACGTCTCCGTCCCGGCTGCGGGAGACGACCAGCTCCCGTGTGTCTTCCAGGCCGCGAAGCAGGTTCTGCAGATGCCGCACCGTCTTCTCCTCCCTACGAACCGCGCCGAAGGTGTCCCCCGGCGCGGTGCTACCCCGATTCGGGACCGTCGCTTACGCCGATGTCCTGACAGTCGTCGGGGTCGTCGGGGTCGTCGTCGCCGCGGCGCCGGTCCTTGAGGCTCTGGTAGCCGAGCGCCCCGACGACGATAGCGACGGGCGCGAGGTACAGGAGCCCGGCCAGCCAGTGGCCGGCGTGGGCGAGGATGAGGACACCGGTCATTGCTGTGCCGCCGCGGAGAGGAGCCACAGCCCGAGGCTCGTGAAGGCCACCATGACCGCCAGCATCCAATACTGCGACCGGGTCGCGTCGCGCGGGTCGTCGAACAGCGCGAGCGCGCGGTCGTGGGCGAGCGCCAGGCCCGCGACGTGGCCGAGCACCAGTGCCGCCACCTGCACGTACCAGACGCCGGTCGCGCTGACCCAGGTGTAGTTGATGGTGCTGGAGGCGGTGCCGAAGAGATCGGAGCCGTGGCCGAGCGGGTCGGAGGCGAGCGTCGCCAGCGCCTGGCCCTGGTAGGCGACAAGCGAGAAGTAGTGCGCGACGACGTAGGCGAGCGCGATCGGGATCAGCGTGTGGGCGAACGCGCCGGCCAGCTCGCGGGTGGGCAGGCGCCGGCCGACCGTGTGCATCCCCATCACGCCGAGACGGAACAGCCCCCCGATGAGGCAGCACATGGCGACGACGCCGACCGTGCCGGCCGCCTCCAGCGCGTGTTCGGCGTTCAGGCCCAGCGAGACGAAGAAGTCCTGCAGGTGCGGCACGATCGAGTTCCAGGTGGTGCCCTGGGAGAAGCCGTCGAAGCTCGTCGTGCCGATCATCGTGCACAGCAGGGCGACGGTTCCGGCCACCGGCGTCAGCCGCGGCGCGCCGCTCAAGAACGGCCGTGTGTACAGCGCGCGGTCGTGCCAGTGCAGCGGCGCGATGCGCGCGAACATCCCGAAGTACACGCCGAACGCGTCCCCGCGGCGCGACCATGCGTCGACGCCATAGAGGCTCATGCCGACGAGCTGGACCGCCGCGTAGGCCAGCGCCATCACCGACAGCTGCGAGGGGTCGCTCCGGTTGGCGTACACGAGCTCGACCCAGGCGAAGATCAGGACGCCGGCGGCCGCCGGCCAGCGGCCCAGGCGCGCCGGGTAGGGCAGCGGCTCGGGCGCGGCGCCGCCGCCGAGGCGGCGCACGAGCCAGCCGGTCCCCTTGCCGACGGCCAGCCATGGGTTGACCGCCCGGAAGACGTCGCCGAAGAGCCAGCTGACGAACGGGATGCCGACCCAGAACAGCACGTAGACGACGGTCGGCTCGAGGTTCGCGGTGTCGGCCTGCGTGCCCGCGAAGCCCGCGTAGACCATGAACACGAAGAACGCGACGCCCAGCCCACCGGCCAGGACCTCGGCCGCGAGCGGCACGGCGAAGCGGCACCGCTCGCGGACCTGCTGCAGCCGCGGGGAGCCCCAGAGGACGGCGAGGCCGACGAACGAGGCGACGAGGACGACGGCCGCCGCCCAGGCGAACAGCCAGCGGGGGATCGGCAGGTCCTGCTTGCCCACGAGCCCGTGGGCCGACGCCGTGGCCGGGAGCGCGAGCGCGAACGCGATGCCCGAGACGGCCGCGACCGCGCGGCGCGCCCGGCGGGCGGATGTCACGAGGGGTCGACCTCGACTTCGGCGATCTGGACACCATGCTTCTCGAGCTCGACGACGAACCGGCCCTCGATCGTGGCGGGCACGGTGAACGTGGCGCTCCCGCCGGCCTTGACGTCCCGGTGGACGTCGTAGCCGTGGAAGTGGATCTCGTCGGTCGTGTCGGATGCGACGGTGAAGCGGATCGTGTCGCCCTTCGTGTACTTCAGCCGCTGGACGCCGCCGACCGGCTCGGCGCCCGCGACCTCGACGACCGGGGTGGTCTTCGCCGGCGGCGGCGGGGCGGTCGCCGCCGCCGTGCTCGTTTCGGCCGGCGCGGCGGGCGTCGTCGTGGTCGCCGCCGCCCCCGGCGCCGTGGCGCCGGCGTCGGCGCGGTCCTGCTTCTTGCTGGTGTCGGCGGAGCCGCTGGCGATCACGAACGCGATCACCAGCGCGACGACGCCTCCGGCGATGAGGGCGATCCGGGCGCGGGGGCTCATGCCGCACACCCTAGGAAACGGCGCGGCAGACGGTCGCACCGCCTGCCGCGCCCCGTCACTACGCGCCGCTCCGGCGCACGGGCTCAGCAGGCGCCGAGCGTCTTGGTCGCGGGGAACGCCGTGCCGGTCTCGTCGGTGAAGGTCACCGTCATGTCGCGGTTGGCGTCCTTGCAGCCCGTCGACTCGATGTAGCCGACCTTCTTCTTGCCCTGCTTCTTGACGATCGTGTTGAGCTTGGCGTCGGCGTGGACCACGGTGATGTCCAGCGACGCCTGGTGGCGCAGCTCCTCGGGCACCGAGAACTCCAGCCCGGCCATCGTCGGCGTGGTCACGTACTTCATGTCGATCGCCTGGCGCAGCGCGACGGGGCACGTCGCCAGCTCGGAGGACACGAACAGCGTCGCGTGGCCCTTGCCGCCGCCGAACAGCGTCAGCGACGCCGTGCAGTTCGAGGCGCCCGAGACCGGCTGGCCGGCGCTGCCGATGAGCGCCTTCAGCGACCCGGAGCCCATCTTGGAGCCCGCGGGGCAGACGGACGTGTCCGGCGTCGGCGCGGCGTTGATCTTCGCCGCCGAGCAGCCCGGGAGCAGCCCGGTGTTGAGCCGGCCGCCCTCGTACATGATGGAGTAGGTCTGGACCGGCGGGGTCTGGTTGCCCGACGGGTCCGAGACGGTGAAGCTGAACGTCAGGCCACCCGGCTTGGGCTTGGCCTTGCTGCCGCCGCGGACGCTCACGGTGCCGCCGACGTCATAGGTGGTGGTCTGGGCGGTCGCGACGACCGCCAGGCCGAGAACCGCGAGGGCGGTCGCGGCGAGGATCTTCATGGTTCGCACGAGTCTTCTCCTCCTGGTGCGTGATGCTGCGGGACCGCGCCACCCTCTCTGGAAGGAACACCCGTGTCCCTCCAACATCCGTCCAGGGGACCCCTCCCCACTTAACGCAGAAGGGGCGGGCCGCGAACGGCCCGCCCCTTGCTGGGGACAGCTTTCGTCAGACGCCCGAGGACGTCCTCAGCTCAGCACTTGCCGGCAGAGCTCTCCGCGGTGCCGGTCTCGCCGGTCTCGGCCGTGAACGTGACCTTGACCTTGCGGGTGCCCTTGCAGCCCGTCGAGACGAACACGCCCTTCGTGCCCTTGCCGATCTTCTTGATGCTCGACGAGACGCTCGTCACGGCGACGTCGAGGCCGGCGACCGGGTGCAGCAGGCCGGCCGGGACCGAGAAGGTCAGCGAGCCGCCCGTGGCGTCCGTCGAGAGCTTCGCGTCGATGGCCTGGCCGATCTGCGCGATGCACTGCGGCGGCTGGCCCGACAGGTACAGCGCGAGGCTCTTCTTGCCACCGGCGTAGACCTTGAGGTTCAGATCGCACTTCGAGTTCGGATCCGTCGGCTGGCCGGCGGTGCCGACGAGCGCCTTGACGGTTCCGGTGCCGACGAGCGAGCCGGACGGGCAGACCGAGTCGGAGATCGGCTGTGCGTTGTTGATCTTCGACGCGGCGCAGGTCGCCTTCGCCTGGCTGCCGTCGCCCTTCAGGCCGTCGAAGTGGATCTTGTACGTCGTGACCGGTGAAGCGAGGTTGCCGCTCGCCTCCTTGATGGCGTAGTCGAACTTGACCGCCACCGGCTTCGGCTTCGCCTTGGTTCCACCACTGGCGATCTTGCCAGTCGTCGAGTAGATGTTCGTCTGGGCCATGGCCACGGCGGCGAACACGAGCAACGCGGCGGCCGCAGCCACAGCGAGAGAGACCTTGCGCAAAGCTTCTCCTCCAAGAGTATTGCGGGACGGGGTGCGCAGCTTATCCAGAACCCCAGGAGCGCAAGAGTTGCGGTGGCGGTCATGAAGAATGTCGGTGCGTCCCGCAGCGGGTTGGCTGCGGCGCCGGCCGGGCGTGGCGCGCGCGCTCGCTGCTACCGTCGCCCGCCGGATGCGCGTCCCGACCGACACCATCGCCGCCCCGATGTTCCCCGCCGCGCTGAAGTGGCTGAACGTCGCGTCGCTGCGGATGGACCAGCAGCACGGCCGGCCCGTCCTCCTGGAGTTCTTCGACTTCTGCCGGCCGGCGTCCCTGCGGACGCTGCCCTACCTGCAGGCCTGGCACGAGCGCTACGCCGAGGCGGGGCTGCGCGTCATCTCCGTGCACGCACCCGGCTTCCCGCCCGCGCACGACGCCGATGCGGTCGCTGCGGCCGTCGAGCGGCTGGGCGTCGAGCACCCCGTCCTGCTGGATCCCGACCTGGTGCTCTGGAACATCTACGACAACCGCGGCTGGCCGGCGCGGTACCTGTTCGACCAGGAGCTGCGCCTGTTCGACGTGCACTTCGGCGAGGGCGGCTACCACGAGACCGAGGCCGCGATCCAGGAGCTGCTCGGCATCGAGCGCGAGCCGGTCGCCCACCTCCATCCCGAGGACGACCCCGAGGCGCGGATCGTCGTTCCGTCCCCCGACCAGGAGGGCGCGTGGTCGGGGCCCTACGAGGCCGGCGCGGTGTGGGCGGTCCTCGAGGGCCGCGGCACGATCACCGTCAACGGCCAAGAGCGCGGCGTGGAGCACACCGGCGCGCAACTGCTCATCGCGCACGACCACCACGAGTCCGGCGTGCTCGACCTGGCCGTCGGCGACGGCGTCACCTGCCACGCCGTGTGCTTCACGCCCGGCCTGGCACCGCCCGGCGCCTAGTGTCCTAGGGCTCCTGCGGCTCGGCCTCGCCGGGCAGGGTGAGATCGCCGGGAGGGACCGCGCCGCCGGGCAGCTCCGGCGTGTCGTCCAGCAGGCGCAGGAGCTGCGGCGCCCCCTTGTCCTCGACGA
>JAWVGD010000043.1:0-3389 GCA_033855515.1 Baekduia sp. | reverse complement strand
GCGCCGCCTCGCCGTCCCGCTCGTCGCGCCGATCACCGACCTCTCGGACTACGAGCTCTGGTCGCATCCGGGCGTCGACGTGCACCTCGTGATGCACCCCCACGCCATCGCCCCGGTCGAGCGGGTGGCGGGAGCCGGGAGCGCGACGCTCGTGCGGCCGCTGGTGGCCCAGCGCTTCCAGGCCGCACCGGACCGCGCGGGGGCGCGTGCCGAGCTCGGCCTTCCCGCCGCGGGAACGATGGTCGCGGTGACCGGCGGCGGATGGGGCGTCGGCGACCTCGCCGGCGGGACGGCCGCCGCGCTGGAGGCCGGCGCCGGGGCCGTCGTCGTCGTCGCCGGTCGCAACGCGACCGCCGAGCGCGGGCTGCGGGCGCGCTTCGGCGACGACCCGCGGGTGACCGTCATGGGCTTCACCACCGCGATGGACGTCCTCCTGCGCGCCGCCGACGTGCTGATCCACTCCACGGGCGGCGTCACGTCGCTGGAGGCGCTGAGCTGCGGCTGCCCGATGATCGCCTACGGCGCCAAGGCCGGGCACATCCGCGTGCACAACCGCACGATGGCCGCGCTGGGGCTCATCGACGACGCCCGGACGCGCGACGAGCTGCAGGCGGCGCTGGCCGTGCGCCTGGCGCAGCGGGCGCCGTCCTGGACGCCCGGCGCCGACGCGGCCGACGCGGCGACGGTCGTGGCCGCGGCCCGGCCGCGCATGCGGGCGCTGCCCCGGTGGCGCGTTGCGACCGAGCGCGCGGTCGTCCCGCTGCTGTGCGGCTGGGCGGCCTACGCCGGCTTCGCCACCGATGACGCCTACTCGCTGGCCGCGCGCCCGCTCGCGCTGCACCCGATCGCGCACGTCGCCACCACCCGCCGCGCGGTCGCGCTGGTGCTGCGGACGACGCCGGGCGCCGCGCCCGCGCTGGCCCGGCGGCTGGCCGCCCACGGCGTCCACGCCTCGTTCGCGGTCCGGATGCCCGCCGCCGCCGGCACCGCGCCCGCGCTGCGGCGCACCGGTGACGGCCTCCTGCCCGAGCTGCCCGGCCCCGCCCCGCTGCAGTGGCTGCGCACGCGCGTGGGCCTGGGCAACGCCGAGCTCACCGGCGGCGGGCGCGCGTACCTCGTCCCGCCCGCGGGCCCGAGCCTCGGCCAGTACCTCCTCGCCCGCTCGATGAACGCGGTGGCGGTGACCGGTCAGGAGCGCTTCGCATCGTCGTCGCTGGCGGCGGCGCCGCTGCCGTCGGCCGGCGACATCGTGGTCGTCACCGCCGACGGCTCGGCCGCCCGCGTCGCCGCCGAGCTCGTGGGCTTCACCCGGCGGCTGTCGGCGTCCGGGTTGTCGCCCGCGCTGCTGTCGTCGCTGCTGGCCTCGGCGTCGACGAGCGACCGCACGACCGGCGACCGCAGCAGCCCCAGCGCGCACACGACGACCACGGCGATCCCCGCGACGACGCCGACCGGGTGATGCCAGTGCTCGCCGACGAGCAACGGCGCCGCCAGCACCGGGACCAGCACCTGCACGACGAAGACGACCGGCGCGACCTGCGTGGCGGGGCGCCGCTGCAGCGCGCTCATCTCGGCCAGGAGCCCGAGGCCGGAGGCGACCCCTGTCGCGGCGGCCCACATCAGCAGCGTCATGACGTGGCCGTCGTGCAGGGCGTCGGCGACGAGCTTGGTCGAGAGCCCGCTCCACGCCAGCGCGGCACCGGCCCCGAGCGTCATCAGCACGCCGCCGCCGCGCAGCGCGAAGGGCAGGAGCGCCAGCACGCCGACGCCGCCGAAGACCGCGGCGAGCGCCGCGTCGCCGGCATGGTGCGTCGAGGCGTCCGGGGCGACGAGCGCCAGCAGCGCGACGCCGGCCAGGATGCCGAGCACCGCGAGCGTCTCGCGGACGCCCACGCGCTCGTGCAAATGGCGCGCGCCGACGAGCAGCAGCAACACGAGCCCGAAGGCGAGCGCCGGCTGGACGACCGTCAGCGGCGCGAGCAGCAGCGCGGCCGTCTGCAGCGGCCAGCCCAGCAGGTTCAGCGCCGTGCCCGCCAGCCAGCGGCCACGGCGGACGAGGCGCAGCAGCAGCGCCGGACGCAACGCGTCGTCAGCGGGCGCCTCCCGCGCGTCGAGCGCCTGAAGGGCGAGGCCGAGGTTGTACAGCGACGACGCCGCGCACGCCGCACCCGCTCCGAGGACGACTGACGACATGGACCCCCGCCACCTTAGAGCGACCGCGGCAGCGGGCCGTGGGCGTCGCACCCCGTTCAGGAACACTTCAGATCCGCGGGAGCATCCTGAACCCCGACGGCGGCCGCTGTCCCGTCATCCCCTGACAGCGGTCGCCGTCTGCCCTTCGGCCATGGCCCATCTCCTGATCGCGTCACACATCGCCACCACGTGAGCCGCGAGGCGCACCCGCGCGCTCGCGGAGGACGCCGCGGTCCCCGATGATCGCCGCCGCCCGCCGAGCCCGCCTCGTGGCGGCCCTGTCTGCGACCCTGCTCGCCGCCGGCGGTCTCGCCGCCTGCGGCGGTCACGGAGCGCCGCCGCCGCGCGGCGCCACCGCCCCGAGGACAACGACGACAACACCGTCGCCGCCCGCACCGACGACGACGACCACCGGCGGCCCGGCGACGCGCGCCATCGGCCACGTCTTCGTCGTCGTCCTCGAGAACGAGGACGCCGGCACGACGTTCGGCCCCGGCTCGCCGGCGCCGTACCTCGCGGGCACCCTGCGCCGCCAGGGCGCCTTCGTCCCCGGCTACTACGGCATCGGCCACCATTCGCTGGCCAACTACGTGGCGATGGTCAGCGGACAGGCGCCGACGCTGATCACGCAGGCCGACTGTCCCAGCTTCTCCGACGTCCGCCCGGGCACCCCGTCGCGCGCCGGCCAGGTCCGCGGCCAGGGCTGCGTGTACCCGGCGTCGGTCCTGACCGTGGCCGACCAGCTCGAGGCCAAGGGCCTCACCTGGAAGGGCTACATGGAGGACATGGGCAACGACCCGGCGCGCGACGGCGGCGGTGCCTGCGCACACCCGGCGATCGGCGCGCCCGATCAGGCCCAGGCGGCGAGCCCGTCCGACCAGTACGCCACGCGGCACAACCCGTTCGTCTACTTCCACTCGATCATCGACCGGCGCGCCGCGTGCGCGACCCATGACGTGCCGCTCGGGGCGCTCGCAGGCGACCTGGGCCACGTGGCCACGACGCCCAGCCTCTCGTTCATCTCGCCCGATCTCTGCCACGACGGCCACGACGCCACCTGCGCCGACGGCGGCCCCGGCGGCCTCCCCGCCGCCGACGCCTTCCTGAGGACGTGGGTCCCGCGCGTCACGCGCTCGCCGGCGTTCCGCCGCGACGGCCTGCTCGTGATCGCGTTCGACGAGGCCGGCGGCGACTCG
>JAWVGD010000042.1:0-8862 GCA_033855515.1 Baekduia sp. | reverse complement strand
GCGCCGCGGTAGGTCCGCAGCCCCGCGTCCTCGCGGCCGGCCTGAAGCTGCTCGGACACGTCGTCGACCACCCGGTCGTTGGCGGTCGCGGTCGTGCACAGCACACCGACGCCCTCGGGCAGCCGCTCCAGCATGTCGCCGATCCGGCGGTAGTCCGGCCGGAAGTCGTGGCCCCAGTCGCTGATGCAGTGCGCCTCGTCGACGACCAGCAGCCCGACCCGCTCGGCGAACACCGGCAGCATCGCCTCGCGGAACTGCGGGTTGTTGAGCCGCTCGGGGCTGATGAGCAGCAGGTCGACCGCGTCCTCGGCGAGCAGGGCCGAGACCTGGCTCCAGGCGTCACGGTTGGTCGAGTTGATGGTGTGCGCCCGCAGCCCGAGCCGCCGCGCCGCGTCGATCTGGTTGCGCATGAGCGCCAGCAGGGGCGAGACGATGAGCGTCGGCCCCGCGCCGGCCTCGCGCAGCAGCGCGGTGGCCACGAAGTAGACAGCCGACTTGCCCCAGCCGGTCCGCTGCACGCACAGGACGCGGGCGCGGTCCTCGACGAGATCGCGGATGGCGTCCAGCTGGTTCTCGCGGAACTGCGCGTCGGGACCGGCGAGCGCGTGCAGGTGCTCTTCGGCGCGGGTGTCGATGGCGGTGCTCATGTGGCCCTCGACGGTAGGGGACGGCGGGGCGGTTCCCGCCGGCGGCAGAGGTTCGTGACCGCGCCGGCGCGGAGTTGTGACCAATGGCGCGCCTGATCTCACATCCGCCCCGCCGGGACCGTTTGACCCCGACCCCGTCCCCGTCCCCAGACCACGACGCGGCGCCGCCGTCCGAAGCGGCGTGCCCCAAGCGTCCCCTCCCCATGGCCACCATCGCTGCGCCCCAGCCCCCTCCCTCCTCCCCGCCCCGCGACCGCGCCGGCCTCGTCCTGGCCGCCGCGCTGCTGACGGTCACCCTGTGGGCGTCGGCCTTCGTCGGGATCCGCGCGGCCGGCCATGAGCTCTCGGCCGGCGCGCTGTCGCTGGCGCGCCTGCTGGTGGGCAGCGTCGCCCTGGGCGCCTTGGTGGCGCTACGGCGGGAGGCCCTGCCGCCGCGTGCCGACCTCCCACGGCTGGTGCTCTGCGGGGTGCTCTGGTTCGGCGTCTACAACGTGGCGCTCAACGAAGCCGAGCGCCACGTGGACGCCGGCACCGCCGCGATGCTCGTCAACGTCGGGCCCGTCCTGATCGCCGTCCTCGCCGGCGTGCTGTTGAAGGAGGGCTTCCCGCGCACGCTGATCGGCGGCTGCGCGGTGGCCTTCGCGGGCGCGGTGCTCATCGGCATCGCCACCTCCCACCACGGTGTGGCGGCCGGCGGCGGCGCGGCCCTCTGCCTCCTGGCCGCCGTCACGTACGCCGGGGGCGTCGTGGCCCAGAAGCCGCTGCTGACGCGCAGCTCGCCGCTGTCGATCACGTGGCTGGCCTGCGTCATCGGCGCCGTCTGCTGCCTGCCCTTCGCGCCCCAACTCGTCACCGAGTCCGGCGGGGCGAGCGGCGAGACGCTCGCCTGGACGATCTACCTCGGCCTGTTTCCGACCGCGATCGCGTTCACCACCTGGGCCTATGCGCTCTCACACACCAGCGCCGGCCGCATGGGCTCGACGACGTACCTCGTCCCGCCGCTCGCGACGCTGATGGGCTGGGCGTACTTCGGCGAGACCCCGCCGCCGCTCGCGCTGGCCGGCGGCGTCCTGTGCCTCGGCGGGGCTGCGCTGGCGCGCCGCGGACGCTGAGCTAAGTTCGGGTCATGCCCGCCCCCGACGTCCTGCGGCTCGCCGCCTTCACCGACACGCCTGCGGGCGGCAACCCGGCCGGCGTGGTGCTCGACGCCACGCAGCTCGACGACGCGGCGATGCAGCAGATCGCCGCCGAGGTCGGCTACTCGGAGACGGCGTTCCTGACCAGCGACGGCGCGGCCGCCGGCGACGGCGACGCCCGCGCCTACGACGTCCGCTACTTCAGCCCCGCGGCCGAGGTGCCGTTCTGCGGTCACGCGACGATCGCCACCGCGGTGGCGCTGGCCCAGCGCGACGGCGCCGGCGCGATCGTGCTGAACACGCGGTCGGGCCCGGTGGCGGTGCAGACGCAGGCCGACGGCGGCGACGTGTCGGCCACGCTGACGAGCGTCGCACCCGCGGTGCACGCCGTCGACGACGCCGACGTCGACGTGGCGCTGGAGGCGCTGGGCTGGACGCGCGCCGACCTCGACCCCGCGCTGCCGCCGCGCATCGCCTACGCCGGGGCGCGCCACCTGATCCTCGCCGTGCGCACGCGCGCGCGGCTCGCCGACCTCGACTACGCCTTCGACGCGCTCAAGGCCTATATGTCGCAGCGGGACCTCACGACGGTCGACCTCGTATGGCGTCAGGACGCCACGACGTTCCACGCGCGCAACCCCTTCCCGGTCGGCGGCGTGGTCGAGGACGCCGCCACCGGCGCCGCCGCGGCGGCGTTCGGCGCCTACCTGCGCGAGCGGGGCGCCGTCAGGCCGCCCGTCCGCGTGACGGTCCTGCAGGGCGCCGACATGGGTCGCCCGAGCGAGCTGCTGATCGACCTCGACCCCGAGCCTGACGCCGGGGTGCGCGTGACCGGCCGCGCCGTCCGCATTCCGGAAGGGAGCGCGTCGGCTGCGCGGCCCGCCGGGTCATAGCCTTGGCCGCCGTGCCCCGCTTCGTCGTCCAGCTGCACGACGCCACGACCCTGCACTTCGACCTGCGTCTGGAGATCGGTGGCGTCCTGCGCTCCTGGGCGGTGCCCAAGGGCCCGTCGCTGGATCCGAAGGTGCGGCGCCTCGCCGTGCCGGTCGATGACCACGCGCTCGACGCCGGCGAGTTCGAGGGCGTGCACCCCGGCCATGCGCGCGGCACGGGCGCGGTGATCGTCTGGGACGAGGGCACGCTCGAGGTCCTCAGCGAGGATCCCGGCCATCTCTCCTTCACCCTTGCGGGGCACAAGCTCAGCGGCCGCTTCGGGCTGACCCGCACCCACTCCAAGGGCTGGATCCTCGTCAAGGCCGTCGACGAGCACGCCCGGCCGGGCTCCGACGTCACCGCAGAGCAGCCGGCGAGCGTCCGCAGCGGCCGCACCTGGCGCGAGGTGGCCGATCAGGAGGGCTGAGCGGACGCGGAACGAGGAAGGGCCGCATCGGGTGTGCGGCCCTCCGGAACTGTGCTGCTGTATCGGGGCGCCCGGATTCGAACCGGGGACCTCGCCGACCCGAACGGCGCGCGCTACCAGGCTGCGCCACGCCCCGAGGTACCCCGTCAGTCTACTCGGACGCGCCCGCGACGGCCTTGTAGTACCGGACCGCCAGGCCGGTGACCAGCGTCTGGAAGGCCGCGTCGAGCGTCGCGCCCTCCCGGGCGGCCCAGCCCGACAGGCCCTCGTCCTCGATCGCCTGGGCCTCGGCGATCACATCGTCGCAAAGGTCCGGATGCTGGTCGGCGAAGAACGCGCCGATCGAGTAGAGCCCGGTGTCGGTGAGGGATGCCAGCAGCTCGGCGGCCGCCGGGTCCGCCTCGCCGGAGCTCACTTGCCCCCGAGGACCCCGCCGACGGCGTCACCGACCGCGCCGGTGACCTGGTCGACGGCGTTGCCCGCCGCCGCGCCGGTGTCCTTGACCGCGTCACCGACCTGGCCCCCGACGACCCCGCCGACGGCGCCGGTCGTGTTCTGGACGGCCTGGCCGGCGCTCGCCGGCGGCGCGGTGGACGCCGGCGCCTGCGTGAGCGGCGTCAGGTCCGGCTGGACCAGCGGCGCGGGGCCGGCCGGCGCGCCGCCCGCGGCCCCGGCGGTGCCGGTCACGGCCTGCTGGACGGCGCCGGCGGCCGTCCCGGCGCCCGCAACGGAGACCTGCGGCGGCTTGCGCGTCGGCAGCTTCGCGCGCGCGATCGGATCCGACGACGGGCCCGCACCGGCGCCGGTACCGCTTCCGCTCGACGCCGGCGACCCAGCGCTGCCTGGCGTGCTCGAGCCGGAGCCGGAGCCCGTCACGGCCCCGCCGCCCGCGGTCGGCGTGCCGGTGCCGGACCGCCCTGCCACGCCCCCAGGCGCGACCGAACGGCCGCCGGCCGCGGCGATCGTGGGCGTCGCGTGGGCGCCCGCCGGCGCGGTGGCGTGCGTCGACGAGCCGGCACCCGCACCACCGCCGGCCTGCGCCGCCCGCTGCACGACCCGGGTGCCCTGGGCGCCCGGGTCGCCGTGCCGGGCCGCGTGGTCGGCCGCGCCAACGCCGACGCCGGCCATCGCCACCGCGGTGGCGATCGCCGTCGCCTTCATCCATCCGGCCATCGTCGGCTCGCCGTACTGCGCGGCCGCCATCGACAGTTGCGCGAGCGACGTCCCGTGCTGGGCCGCCTGCGCGGCCGCCGCGTCGGTCCCGCCGGCCGGGAGCCAACGCCGGCGCAGGAAGGCCGGAAGCGGGAGGAACGCGGCGATCTTCGCGCGCACCGGACGCCGAGCCATCGCCGCCGCGTCCAGGCCGGCCACGATGGCCTGCTTGCGGCACGGCTGGCAGTAGGAGATGTGGCTGCCGACGCGGCGCTGGTCGCGCACGCCCAGCGCGCTGCGCGTCCCCGCGCCGGAGATGATCGACTGGATCCGCAGGCAGCGCTCGCCGGTGACGAGCTCCTCGTACTCCTCGGTCAGCCGGCGCCGCGCGCGAAACAGCGTGGACTCCACCGACGGCCGGCTCATGCCGAGCCGCTCGCCGATCTCGCGGTAGGAGAGGCCTTCGAGCTCCCGCATCACGAGGATCTGGTGATGGGCGTCCGACAGGCCGCCGAACGCGCCGCACAGATGGTCGAGCGACTGCTTGGCGTTCAGGGCCGCGTCGGGGGAGGGCCCGGTCGCGGCCAGCTTGCCGTAGTCGCTGGCCCCCAGGCCCTCCTCGGCGTCGAAGCTGACCTCCTCGGCGCGGCTGGAGCGGCGGAACGCGTCGATCGACGCGTTCTTGGCGATCTCGTAGATCCACGGCTTGTAGGCGATCGGCCGGTCCGTCTGGCGCATGCGGCGCAGCGCGGAGACGAAGACCTCCTGCGTGAGGTCCTCGGCCCGGCCGTGGTCGCGAACCATGCCGAAGACGTAGGCGGCGATCCGCCGGTGATAGCGGTGATACAGCCGCTCGAAGGCGTGGTCGTCCCCAGCCCGGACGGCCTGGACCAGATCGTGATCGGAGACATCGACGCGACTTCTCGCGGTCGCGGAGATGCCGGGTGCGGCAAGCGTGGCCAAGATCCCGTTCCCTGTTCCCCCAGTACGCGCGGCCCAGCAGCGATCGCGCCCTGCGGGAACTGTAGCGTTTCCCTTCCCCCATATGCCACTGATCACGGAACTCATCGACCACCTGGACCGCCTCCTCGAGGCCGGTGCGTTCCGGGACTATGGCCCCAACGGGCTCCAAGTACCCGGACCCGCGCACGTTGACACAGTGGTGACCGGCGTCTCGGCCAACCTGCCGCTGCTGGAGCGCGCGGCGGCCGCCGGCGCCGATCTGGTCCTCGTCCACCACGGCCTGTTCTGGCGCGGCGAGCCGCTCGAGATCACCCCGCTCAAGCACCGGCGCCTGCAGCCGCTCTTCGCGCAGGACATGGCGCTGGCGGCCTATCACCTGCCGCTCGACGCGCACCCCGAGCACGGCAACAACGCGTTGATCGCGGCGGGGCTGGGCGGAGAGACCATGGGGCGCTTCGCCGAGCAGGGCGGCCGCGAGCTGGGCGTCCACGTGCGCTTCGGAGGCGACGGCCTGACGATCGAGGCGCTGAGCGCCCGCGTCCAGGAGCTCGTCGGCGGCCGCGCGCCGCTCGTGGTCGCCGGCGGCCCCGAGCGGATCCGCACGCTGGGCATCGTGTCCGGGGCGGCGACCGACGACGTCCACGGCGCGATCGCGCTCGGCCTCGACGCGTTCCTCACCGGTGAACCCGCCGAGCGGGCGTTCAGCATCGCCCACGACGCCGGGATCCACTTCCTCGCCGCCGGGCACCACGCGACCGAGACCTTCGGCGTCCGCCGGCTCGGCGAGCTCCTCGAGGCCGAGTTCGGCGTCCGCCACGAGTTCGTCGACGTGCCGAATCCGATCTGAACGACGCTAGAAGAGCTCCGCCAGCGCCCGCACGCCCGGGGCCACCGACGGCTCGGGCACGTTGGCGTAGCCCAGCAGCAGCCGGCCCACGCCGCCGAACTCGAAGCCGTAGAGCCCCACGCCCGCCTCCCAGCTGCGCGACAGCAGCGGGCCCAGCGCGACCTCCGCCGGCAGCCGCACCACGAGGTACAGGCCCGCCGGGATCCCCTCGACCTCCAGCTGGGGCAGGTCCCGCGCGAGGCCCGCGACGAGGTCGTCGCGCCGCCGCCGGTAGCTCGCGCGCATCCGGCGCAGGTGCCGGTCCAGATCGCCGTGCTCGATGAGGCGGGCCAGCGCCAGCTGCTCGAGCTGCGGGCTGCCCGAGTCGGCCAGGATCTTCGCGTCGGCCACGGCGTCCATCAGCCCCGGCGGCACGACCATCCAGCCCATCCGCAACGCTGGCGCGAGCGTCTTGGACGCCGAGCCGAGATAGGTCACGCGCGCCGGCGCCAGGCCCTGCAGCGCACCCACCGGCTCGCGGTCGAAGCGGTACTCGCCGTCGTAGTCGTCCTCGAAGATCCAGGCGTCGCGCGCCACCGCCCACTCCACCAGCGCTGCCCGCCGCGGCGGCGACAGCGCCATGCCCAGCGGGAACTGGTGCGACGGCGTGACGAGCACCGCGCCGGCGTCGGCGCCGTCGAGCGCGTCGACCACCAGCCCCTCCTCGTCGACCGGGATCGGGACCACCCGCAGCCCCTCGCGCGCGAAGACCATCCGATGCACGGGAAAGCTCGGGTCCTCGACGGCCACCCGCGTCACGCCCGCCCGCCTCAGCGCCCGCGCCAGCAGCGCGATCGCCTGCGTGATGCCCGTGCAGATCAGCACGTTGCCCGGCTGCGCCGCGACGCCTCGCGCCCGCCCCACGTAGGCCGCCAGCGTCGTGCGCAGCACGACCGACCCGGACCGGTCGCCGTAGCCCAGCGCCGCGTCGGGCGCGTCGCGCAACGCGTCGCGCAGCGCCGCGAGCCACGCCCGGCGCGGGAACGCCGACAGGTCCGCGGCCTCCACGCCGAAGTCGAAGCGCACCGGCGGCGGGACGCGCTCCGGCGGCGCCTCGGCGGGCTCGTGGCGCGCCACGGTCGCCACCCGCGTCGCCGCGCCGGACCGCGCCGTCAGGAAGCTCTCGGCGACGAGCTGGGCATAGGCCTCGACGACCACGCCGCGGGAGATCCCGAGCTCGGCCGCGAGCGCGCGCGTCGACGGCAGCGGCGTCCCGGCGTGCAGCGTGCCGCGCCGGATGGCGTCGCGCAGTTGGCTCTCGAGCTGGTCGCGCAGCGGCGTCTCCGCGTCGCGGTCGATGGCGACCAGGAGGTCCAGGCCCAGATGCTCGGCACGGCTCACGGGTGCACTTTCGCAAACGTCGACGGACCAGAACTCCACAGATTGGCGCAGTCGCTTGAGGGCGTCCGCCGGTCGCGCTACGTTGCATCGGTCACCAACTCCCCCAAACAGGAGGCATGCCGATGGCCATTCACCTGACGCCGACCGAGCTGGCCCAGGAGTCCGGGCTCGAACGGCGTGACGTCATCGCCAAGTGCATGGAGATGGGCGTTCCGATCTTCCAGGGACGCATCGACAAGACGCTGTTCCTCGCCTCGCTCGGCGACGCGCGGATGGCGCAGCGGCAGCGCTCGGAGGCCACCGCCTAAAGGCGGCTCCCGATGCCGCTCGCGCGCAAGGCGCGCGGACCTTAGACTCCGCTGCTGTCACGGTGTCGAAGCAGCAGGAGGAGACATGGAGGCTGGCACGACGCCCGCCCGCGGAACCGATTCGGCGACGATCGCCGATCTGTGCACGCGAGCCGCGGAGCTGTACGGCGACCAGGTGGCGATCAAGCACAAGGTCGACGGCGCGTGGCGCGACGTCACCTTCGCGCAGATGGGCGCCATCGTCGACGAGGTCGCCCTCGGGCTGATCGCGCTGGGCCTGGAGCCCGGGGAGCGGGTCTCGATCCTCTGCAACACCCGTCCGGAGTGGACCTACGCGGACTTCGCGATCTCCTCGGCCGGCGGCGTCGTGGTCCCCGTCTACCCGACCAACTCGCCCGAGGAGTGCGAGTGGGTCGTCGGCAACTCCGAGTCGGTCTTCGTCATCTGCGAGGACGCCAAGCAGGTGGCGAAGATCACCGCCGTCCGCGACCGGCTGCCGCAGCTGCGCACGATCATCGTCGTCGATCCGTCCGGCGAGGTCGGCGACGCGCTGCCGCTCGAGGAGGTGCGCCGCCGCGCGCACGGCCGCGACGTCCAGGAGCTGCGCGACCGCACCGCCGCGGTCGGCCCCGACGACCCGTTCACCTTCATCTACACGTCGGGGACGACCGGGCCGCCCAAGGGCTGCGTCCTGACCCACGGCAACTACCGCTCGGTCGTCGACATGGTCGAGCAGCGCGACCTGTTCGAGTCCGACGAAGACCTCGTCTACCTGTTCCTGCCGCTCGCCCACGCGTTCGCGCTGCTCATCCAGCTGGCGACGTTCGACCGCGGCGTGGCGCTCGCCTACTTCGGCGGCGACACCAAGCAGATCATCCCCGAGCTCATGGAGGTCAAGCCGACCTACCTGCCGTCGGTACCCCGGATCTTCGAGAAGCTCTACACGCTGGCCCAGGGCCAGCTCTCGGCCGAGGAGATCGCGGCGATCAGGACGGTCGGGGGGCGAATCCAGGACCTCGAGGTCGGAGGCGAGGAGGTGCCCGCCGAGCTACGCGAGCAGTTCGCCCCG
>JAWVGD010000041.1:0-4686 GCA_033855515.1 Baekduia sp. | reverse complement strand
TTCCGACCGCCTGTCCGATGTAATGGGGTAGACCACAGGCCACCATCCGGACTCGCAGTCGGCAGGAAGGCAGGCGAGATGGACGCACAGCATCCAGACCCGCAGGACGGCGCCCCCGGCGACGGGGACGCGGAGGACCTGCTGCGCCGGGCACTGCTGGATCCCGACGCGGCCGCCGCGGTGGCGCTCAAGGTCGGCGGACTGGCCCTGGCCGACGCGCTGACGGTCGTCTTCCACGGCCGCCGCGATCTCGGCACGATCCAGACCTACGTCGCCAACGGCGGTCACGGGGAAGGCGAGCGCCTCGGCGCCCGCGACCTGCTCCGGGTGCCCGTCGACCTCGACCTCGCCGAGACCCACACGCGCGAGGAGGCCCAGGAGGCCTACGCCGCCCAGGCACGCACGCTGCGCGACGCGCTGCAGGCCGCAGACACCGTCCTGGCGATCTGGGAGGGCCCGCTGCGCGACGTCGCCGAGTCGGGCGTGGCCATCGTGCGCTCGGTCGACCTCGACGTGCCGCTGCCCGCCCACCGCCTCATGCCGGTCGCGCTGGTCGCGCCCGAGCGCCACATCACCGTCGTGCCGGTGTGCGGTGCGCGGACCCTGGCCGAAGGCCGCCCGCCGCTCGGCATCGCCTGCGCCCAGCAGGACGTCGCGCACGTCTACCCGCTGCCCGACGATCCGGAGGCCTGCCTGGAGGACTTCCTGGTGCGCGCCGCCGAGCACGCGCGCAGCATGGCCGACCGCCTCGAGGCCCAGGAGCGCTCGGTCCAGAGGTTCCTGGAGCTCAACGGCCCGCAGGACTTCGACCAGGCAGGCTGACGGAGGGCTAGGCTCCGCGGCGCGTGCTCGCTCGCCGTCGTCGCCTGCTCACGATCCTCGTCCCGGTCGCCGTCGTCTTCCTGGGGCTCTCGTTCGTCGCTGCCCGGTTCCTGACGACCGAGAACCTCGAGCGCGACCGTCTGCTCGCGCTCGTCCAGCACGAGGCCGCCGGCGACGCGCCCGGCGTGCTGTCGCGCCTCAGCGCCTGCGACGCCGCGTGCGCCGCCAAGGTCCGCGCGACAGTCCTTCGCGTGCGGGGCCCGGGTGCGGTGAAGATCGCTCGCCTGGACTCCGCCACGGCGTACTCGCTGGGCACGAGCGAGGGCTGGGCGCGCGTCGTATGGGTGCGCGGGGTCGATGGCCGGCCGGTCGTCCAGTGCGTCAGGGTCCGCCGCCACGGAAGTCCGCTGACCGGACGCTCCGTTAGCCTCCTGCGCCTCAACGCGCCGCTGGCCGACAACGAGGCGTCCTGCTGACAGGACGCCTCGCTGCTTCGGACCGCATCGCGATCCAGCCCCTCGTGTTCCCCCTCCCCGAGATGCTCCGACGCTGCCTTCTGCTGTCCTTCCTCGCCGCGCTGACGCTGCCGGCCACCGCCCTCGCCCAGGGCGGCGACGGCGTCGTCAACAAGACCCTCTACAAGACCGGCGCCTCCGGTCGCTTCCTCATGGGCGGCCAGTGGTTCTACCGCGCCGATCCCGGCGGCAACGGCGCGTCGCAGGGGTTCGCGAGCAGCCCGTCGAACGCGGGCTGGACCGCGGTCACGGTGCCCAACGCCTGGAACGCCAAGGACTACAGCGACGCGTCCTTCGCCGGCGGCGTGGGCTGGTACCGCAAGAGCTTCCACCTGCCGTCGGCCGCCAAGCGGCTCTCGTGGGTCGTGCGTTTCGAGTCGGTCAACTACCGCTCGAAGATCTACCTCAACGGCCGGCTCATCGGCAAGAACACCGGCGCCTACCTGCCGTTCGAGATCCGCCTGCCCGCCGGCCTGCTCAAGCGCGGCGGCACGAACCTGCTGGCGATCCGTGTCGACGACCGCCGCTTCCCGACCGACTTCCCGCCCTCGGGCCTGTCGACCACCGGCGTGCCGACCGGGGGCTGGTGGAACTACGGCGGCCTGCTGCGCGAGGTCTACCTGCGCGAGATCGACGGCGTCGACTTCAACACGGTCTCGGTCCTGCCCGACCTGCCGTGCGGCACGTGCGACGCACACGTCACCTACAAGGCAACGATCCGCAACTACGGCGACAAGGCCATCAACGTGAAGGTCACGGGCCGCCTCGGCGCCCGGAGGATCGCCCTCGGCACCGCCTCGGTCGGCGCCAAGAAGTTCGCGACGTTCACCAAGCGGGTCGCCGTCGCGAAGCCCAGGACGTGGTCGCCCACCAGCCCGTACCTCTACGACACGTCGCTGACCGCCACCAGCGGCACCAAGACGCTGCAGACCTACACCGTGCGCACCGGCATCCGCTCGATCAAGGTCGTCAACGGTCAGCTGATGCTCAACGGCAAGCCCCTGCACGTCCGCGGCTTCGGCACGCACGAGGACTCGCTGGACAAGGGCTTCGCGATCGACGACGCGCAGCGCGAGCAGCAGATCCAGTGGGCGCGTGAGGCCGGCGGCACGATCCTCCGCAGCCATTACCCGCTGCACCCGTACTACTACGAGCGCCTCGACGAGCTGGGGATGCTGGCCTGGACCGAGGTCCCGGTGTACTCGGTCAAGACGAAGTACCTCAAGCAGCGGCTCGTGCGCCAGCTGGCGGCCAAGGAGCTCGCCAGCGCGGTGCAGACGAACATCAACCACCCGTCGATCATCGTCTGGTCGGCCGGCAACGAGCTCAGCGCGCGTCCCGGGCCGGTCCAGGGCTATTACATCCAGCGGGCCGTGAAGCTCGCCAAGTCCTTGGACCCGACGCGACCGGTCGGCCTGGCGGTCGCGGGCTACCCGTCGGCGGGCTGCCAGCCCGAGTACGGGCCGCTGGACGTCATCGGCATCAACGAGTACTTCGGGTGGTACTCCGGGCCCAACGGCCAGATCGCGGACCGGTCGACGTTGAGCGACTACCTCGACAGCGTCCGCAAGTGCTACCCGCAGAAGGCCATCATGATCACCGAGACGGGCGCCGAGGCCAACCGCGACGGCCCTGTCGAGGAGCGCGGCACCTACCAGTTCCAGCAGGACTTCGCGAACTACCACATGGGCATCTACGCCTCCAAGCCGTGGCTGTCGGGCGCGCTGTGGTGGACGCTGGAGGAGTTCGCGGTCAAGCCCAACTGGGAGGGCGGCAACCCCTGGCCGTTCGCGCCGATCCACCAGAAGGGCCTGATCACGATGGAGGGCGTCAAGAAGCCGGCGTTCGGCGACATCCAGCGGATCTACAAGAGCACGAAGCAATACGGATAACGGTCGCCGACCGTTCGGGAGCGAAGGCAGCCGAGGTTTTCGGCGCGCCTTCGCTACCATCGGCCGCCGCTCATGGCCGACAAGACCACCACGCTCGACGTACACGCCCGCGAGGCTGCCCACTCCCGCGAGACCCGCCGCCTGCGCCGCTCCGGCCAGGTCCCCGGGGTCCTCTACGGCGGCGTTGGAGACCCTGTCTCCTTCTCCGTCGCCGACCGCACGCTCCGCCAGGCGCTGGCCGCCAAGGGCGCGGTGCTCGAGCTGAGCATCGACGGCGCCGCCGGCACTCCGGCGGTCCTCAAGGACGCCCAGCGCCACCCGGTGCGCGGCGACCTCATGCACGTCGATCTGCTGCGCGTCGACCTCAACGTTGCGATCCAGGCGACCGTCGCCGTCCACCTCGTCAACGACGACCAGGCCCCGGGCATCGTCGAGGGCGGCATCCTCGAGCACGTCACGCGCGAGCTGACGATCGAGGCGCTCCCGAACGACATCCCGGAGTTCATCGAGGTCGACGTCTCCAAGATGGAGATGAACGCGACGATCCAGCTGTCGGAGATCGAGGCGCCGCGAGGCATCACACTCCTCGACGATCCCGACGCGACCGTCCTGGCGTCGATCACGCCCCCGAGCGTGTCGACCGAGTCCGACGACGACGTCGAGACCGAGACCGAGCGCGTCGGCGAGGCGCCGAGCGCCCCGGCCGGCGAGGCCGCCGCCGCGGACGAGAGCGGCGAGGGCGGCGAGTAGCGTCCCGGGCGGGGCTGGTTCCCGCCCATGAAGCTCCCCGGTCGCGCGGCGCCGGTCGACTGGCTCGTAGTCGGCCTGGGCAACCCCGGCGCGCAGTACGCGCGCACGCCGCACAACGTCGGCTTCCTGGTGGCCGAGGCGCTCATCGCGCGCTGGGCCCTCGGGAAGCCGAAGAAGACGTTCGCCGGGCTCTACGCCGACGGCCGCACGGGCCCGGGAGGGCCCCGCGCCGGCGTCCTGCTGCCCCAGACGTTCATGAACGAGTCGGGCCGCTCCGCCGGCCCGGCGCGCGGCGCGCTGAAGGTCGACCTCGACCACGTCGTCGCCGTCCACGACGAGCTGGACCTCCCGTTCGGCGAGGTCCGGACGCGCCTGGGCGGCGGTCTGGCCGGCCACAACGGGCTGAAGTCGCTGAAGGCCGGCTTCGGCTCGCCGGACTTCGCTCGCGTGCGCATCGGCATCGGGCGCCCGGACACGACCGACCCCGAGATCGTGTCCTCCTACGTGCTGGGCAAATGGCGCCAGTCGCCGTCCGAGGTCGCCGAGCTCGTGGACCGCGCGGCCGATGCCGTCGAGCGCATCGTCGATGACCGCGACCCACTCGGCTGAGCGCCGCGGCGCCGGCGACGTCCGCGGCGCTGGTGCGGCGGCCCGCGCGCGTCGTCATTGCATACGTACGCGTACGGGTGGCCGTACCCCGCGGCGTG
>JAWVGD010000040.1:0-3276 GCA_033855515.1 Baekduia sp. | reverse complement strand
GCAGGGCCTCCGAGAGCACCGGCCAGCGCTCGCGCACGGCCGTGTCGGCGCCGAGTCCGCTGTTGGTCACCGCCGCGCCGATCCGCAGCCCGCCGCCGGCGGTCGGCATGCTGGAGGAGGCGCGCCGGGCCGGCGACGTGCTCGATGGCGACGAGATCCGCGAGCGCATGAGCGGCAACCTGTGCCGCTGTGGGGCCTACGTGAACATCGTCGACGCGATCGCCGGCGCGGCACCGGCCGCATCGTGAAGCCGTTCGCCTACGAGCGCGCGGCCGACGTCGACGGCGCCCGCGCCGCGCTGGCCGCCCGCGGCGACGGCGCGCGCTACCTCGCCGGCGGCACGAACCTCGTCGACCTCATGAAGCTCGGCGTCGAGGCGCCGACCCATCTCGTCGATGTCGCGCACCTCCCGCTCGGGGCCATCGAGCCGACCGCCGGCGGCGGGCTGCGGATCGGCGCGGCGGTGACCAACAGCGGACTCGGCGCCGACACGGCCGTGCGCGAGCGCTGGCCGGTGCTCTCGGAGGCCCTGCTGTCGGGCGCCTCCGGGCAGCTGCGCAACCTGGCGACCGTGGGCGGCAACCTGCTGCAGCGCACCCGCTGCGCGTACTTCCAGGACGTCGGCAAGCCCTGCAACAAGCGCGCGCCCGGCACGGGCTGCCCGGCTCGCGAGGGGGACCACCGCAACCTCGCGATCCTCGGCCATTCGACTGCGTGCGTCGCCACGCACCCGTCCGACATGGCCGTGGCGCTCACCGCGCTCGGCGCCACCGTGCACGTCGAGGGCGACGGCGGACCGCGCGCGATCCCGATGCCCGGCCTGCACCGCCTGCCCGGCGAGGAGCCCCAGCGCGACACCGTCCTGGCGCCCGGCGACCTGATCACCGCCGTGGAGCTGCCGCCGCCGCTGGGCGGCGAGCGCCCGGCCCCGGCCCGGTATCGCAAGGTCCGCGACCGCGCCTCCTATGCGTTCGCCGTCGTGTCGATCGCGGCGATCGCCGACGTCGCGCCCGACGGGACGCTGCGCGAGGCGCGGATCGCGTTCGGCGGCCTGGCCCACGTGCCCTGGCGCGCCGAGCGGGCCGAGGAGCTCCTGAGCGGCGCCCCCGCCACCGCTGAGACGTTCGCGCGCGCCGCCGACGCCGAGCTCGCCGGTGCCCGGCCGCTGCGCGACAACGCCTTCAAGGTCGGGCTGGCGCGCAACCTGCTGATCGCGACGCTGACCGAGCTGACCGCGACGAAGGCGACCGCCTGATGGCCGGGGGCACCCGCACGACCGCCGTCGGCTCGCCGCTGACCCGGATCGAGGGCCGGCTGAAGGTCACGGGCGCGGCCCAGTACGCCGTCGAGCACGAGGCCGACCGGCCGGCCTACGCGTGGATCGTCCAGGCGACGGTCGCCCGCGGCACGATCCGGAAGGTCGACGCCACCGCGGCGCTCGCGCAGCCGGGCGTCCTGGCGGTCCTGACCCACGACAACGCGCCGCGCCTGCACCCGGTCGACGACGCGGAGCTGGCGGTCCTGCAGACGCCGGCGGTGCACTACCGCGGCCAGGTCGTCGGTCTCGTGGTCGCCGAGAGCCTGGAGACCGCGCGCGAGGCGGCGGCGCACCTGCGCTTCGCGTACGACACCGACGACCACGACGTCGTCCTGCGCGCCGACGACCATGCGCTGTACGCCCCCGAGAAGGTCAACGGCGGCTTTCCGACCGACAGCGGGCGCGGCGACGTCACCGCCGCGCTGGCCGGCGCGGCGGTGCGCGTCGAGCACACCTACGCGACGCCCGCGCTGCACAACAACGCGATGGAGCCGCACGCGACGCTCGCCGAATGGCAGGACGGCGACCTGCTGCTCTACGACTCCAACCAGGGCGCGCCGACTGCGCGCGACGTCGTCGCCAAGGTCTTCGGCCTGGAGCCCGAGCGCGTGCGCGTCGTCAACCGCCACGTCGGCGGCGGGTTCGGCTCCAAGGGCACGCCGCGCCCGCAGATCGTCCTGGCCGCGATGGCCGCCAAGGACGTCGGCCGCCCGGTCAAGCTCGCGATCACCCGCCAGCAGATGTTCGCGTTCATCGGCTACCGGACGCCGACGATCCAGCGCGTCGCGCTCGGCGCCGACCCCGACGGCCGCCTGGTCGCCATCGCCCACGACGCGATCTCCCAGAGCTCGCGCATCCGCGAGTTCACCGAGCAGACGACGGTCGCCACGCGCATCATGTACGCCGCCCCGCACCGGCGCACGACGCATCGCCTCGCGCGCCTGGACGTCCCGACGCCGTCGTGGATGCGCGCGCCCGGGGAGTGCCCGGGCATGTTCGCGCTGGAGTCCGCGATGGACGAGCTGGCGCTGGCGGCGGGCATCGATCCGGTGCAGCTGCGGATCCTCAACGAGCCCGAGCTCGACCCCGAGCGCGGCGTGCCGTTCAGCTCCCGCGGGCTGGTCGCCTGCCTGCGCGAGGGCGCCGAGCGCTTCGGCTGGGACGGTCGTGACCCTGCGCCGGGCGTGCGCCGCGACGGTCGCCGGCTCGTCGGCACCGGCGTCGCCGCCTCCACCTATCCCGCCTACCGCAGCCCGGCACGGGCCGCCGCGCGGGCCGACGCCGACGGGACCTTCACGGTGCGCATCGGCGCGTCCGACATCGGGACCGGCGCGCGCACCGCGCTGACCCAGATCGCCGCCGACGCGCTGGGCGTCTCGACCGACGACGTCCTGCTGCAGCTCGGCGACAGCGCCCTGCCGAAGGCCGGCGTGGCCGGTGGCTCGATGGGCACGGCGTCGTGGGGCTCGGCGGTCGTGCGCGCCTGCGAGGCGCTGCGCGGCCGGCTCGACGCCGAACACGGCGGAACGGTCCCGGACGGCGGCCTGGAGGCCACGGCCGACACCGCCGACGAGATCAAGGCCCAGAAGGACCTCTCGCGCCACGCGTTCGGCGCGCAGTTCGTCGAGGCGCGCGTGGATCCGGAGACCGGCGAGGTCCGCGTCGCGCGGATGCTCGGCGTCTTCGCCGCCGGCCGGATCATCAACCCGCGCACGGCGCGCTCGCAGTTCCTCGGCGGCATGACCATGGGCATGTCCATGGCCTTGCACGAGGAGGGGCTCATGGACCCGCGTTTCGGCGACTTCGTCAACCACGACCTCGCCCAGTACCACGTCGCCGCGCACGCCGACGTGACCGGGATGGAGGCCTTCTGGCTGGACGAGGACGACCACGACCTCAACCCGATGGGCTCCAAGGGCATCGGCGAGATCGGGATCGTCGGCGCCGCGGCGGCGGTC
>JAWVGD010000039.1:0-7333 GCA_033855515.1 Baekduia sp. | reverse complement strand
TCGCCAGCACGCGGCCGCCGGGCGACGCGCGCAGCTGGGTGCGCCGGCGCACGTGCATCGCCAGCGGCGGCTTGAGCGCGGCGGCGGCCGGGGCGGGGGCCGGTGTCGCGTCGGGCGCCGTCTGCGGTGCGGGGGCGGGGGTGGGCGTCCGCGCGTCGGTGGCCGTGTGCGGCTCGGTGTCGGCGCCGCAGCCCGTCACGACCGCGCCGAGCGCCGCGACCGCGAGCCAGGCCGCGACGGCCCGACCGGCGGTCATCGGGGCCGGGCGCCTTCGCCGGCCTCGTCCAGAAGCGGCTTGAGCTGCCTGCGCGCGGCGGTGAGGCCGAGGAGCCGGAGCAGCTCGTCGGCCAGGCGGACGTAGTCGCCGCCGAGGTCGGGGCGGTGATCGATGATCGACACGGCGCGCTCGGCAGACTCTGCGTAGGCGATCGACTGGCGGATGACGGTGTCGAGCAGCTTGTCGCCGAAGTCCTCCTTCAGCGTCGCCTGCGCCTCGCGCGAGTGGACCGTCCGCATGTCGGCGATCGTCAGCGCGACGCCGAGCCACTCGAGGTCAGGGTTGAGGCCGTCCCGCGCGAGCTCGATGATCTCGAGCGCCTGCTGGACGCCCTGGCGCGCGAAGTACTGGGCCTCGGCGCTCAGCAGCGCGTGGTCGGCGGCCACGAGCGCGTTGACGGTCAGCAGCCCCAGGTTCGGCGGGCAGTCGAGGAAGATGACGTCGAAGTCGCCGTCGATCGGCTTGATCGCGCGGCGCAGGGTGAGCTCGCGGCCCATCTTGCCCGCCAGCGCGACCTCCGCCTCGGCCAGCAGCAGGTTCGCCGGGATGACGCTCACGCCGTCGGGCGAGGAGTGGATCGCGGCCTTCGCCTTGGCCTGCCCGACCAGCACGTCGCGGATCGTGGGCTCGGCCTCGGGGTCGACGTCGAAGTAGTCCGAGAGGTTGCCCTGCGGGTCGAGGTCGACGGCCAGGACGTTGAGGCCGGCGCGCCGGAACGTGTCGGCGAGGTGCCGGACCGCCGTGGTCTTCCCGGTCCCGCCCTTCTGAGAGAGAACGGCGATCTTCTGGGCCATGAGGCGCGGATTCTAGGCGAA
This sequence comes from Baekduia sp., assembly GCA_033855515.1. Classification (GTDB taxonomy): domain Bacteria; phylum Actinomycetota; class Thermoleophilia; order Solirubrobacterales; family Solirubrobacteraceae; genus Baekduia. Next base: position 6,241 of record JAWVGD010000039.1, on the reverse strand, counting down.
CGGCCGAGCGCGACCGCTCGCCTGCGCGGATCCGCGGCTCAGCCGGTGGTCCGAAGGCTCGAGCCGGCGCCGGGCGCCTCGAGCGCCTCGGGCGTCAGGTGCAGGTAGTGCAGGCGGTAGCGCCCCACCACGATCTCGTCGCCGTCCTCCAGCGCGCGCCACTCCACGCGCTCGCCGTTGACGAACACGCCGTTGAGGCTGCGGTCGTCCAGGACCCGCACGCCGTCGGGCTGGCGCACGATCAGCGCGTGCCGGCGCGACACGGTCGGGTCGTCGAAGCGGACGTCGGCGGCGAGGCTGCGCCCGACCCGCGTCCACTCCTTCTCCAGACCCACGATGCGCAGGCGCCCCGCGTCGTCGTAGGCCAGGTACTCGCCGGGCGCGGTCACCTCGCCACGCGCGGTGGCGACGAGCTCGGCTCGCTCCTCCGCCGTCGGTTGCTCGCCTGACCGGCGCTGGAACCGGCTACCGGCAAACAGGGACGCACGCACGAACCTCGCGCCGCTGCATCCCGGGCAGGCCGGCAACTCGTCTGCGGCCGCCAGCGTCACCACGTAGCCGCACTGCTCACACCGGAAGGACCCCGTTCCCGCAAGGGTGCCCGACGTCAGAGACTCCATATTTGACCACTCCCTGTTTGCCCGGCTGCTGCTGCGTTCGCTCATGACCGACGATACCGCTCCGTTCTCCGCCGAAAAACCCCGACGACCACTCCTTTGACCTCGGGCCGGCCGTTGGTGAGGATCTCTCCGCTAGGTGTTCGGGCCAAACCGCCCGGCGATGCGCTGCAGGATGCCTGGCGCACCCGGGTCCAGCGTGCCATCGCGGAAGGACCGCCCGATCGGGCGGCGAACCCCGGGGCCATGGCGCGCACCCAGCGAACCCTGTCGGAACCCGACCTCGAGGCGGCGCTCCTGCGCAAGTCGGTCGGGCTGCTCGCCGCGGGTCGTCACGCCTGCGCCGACTGCGGCCGCACCCCGCTGGTCGGCGAGCGCATGTACCGCTTCGGACGCACCACGACCGTCTGCGCGCTCTGCACCCCGCTGCGCCGCGCCGAGCCCGACGCCGTCGAGCTCGTCCGGCACTTCGAGCGCGGCCACACCGTCCGCCGCGTCGCCCCGCGGGCTGCCTGAGAACCCTCGCGGGTAAACTGCCCGCTCGTGGATTCCGTCACCGTCGAAGTCACCATCGCGCGTCCCCGTGAGGAGGTCTTCGAGTACCTCGCGGACATCGCGAACCACGCCGAGTTCCACGACCACTTCCTGGAGAAGTGGCATCTCACGCGCGAGGACTCCTACGGGCAGGGCGCCGGCGCGCGCTTCCACGCCAAGGTCAACCGCTACTCGTGGGGGGACGTGACCTTCACCGAGGTCGTCGCCCCGCGGCTCATCGTCGAGCGCGGCCGCGCCGGGAAGTACAACCGCGTGCTGACGCGCGGCGTGTACGAGCTGGAGGAGGGCTCCGGCCAGACGACCCGCGTCACGTACACCTTCGAGACCAAGCCGAAGCTGCTGACCGACAAGCTGTTCGAGCCGTTCGGCCACCGCGGGGCGTTCAAGCGCAAGAGCAACAAGGCCCTGCGTCGCCTGCGGGCGATCCTCGAGGACGGGGAGGAGCGCGGCACCCGCGCCTCCGTCGCCGGCGGCGCGCGCAAGCCCGCCTCGGGCTACCGGTTCCGTCCCGACCTCAATCGCTAGAGTCCGCCGCCGCCATGCAGCTCCGTCGTCTCGCCGCCACCACCGCCGTCGCAGTCACCGCCGCGACCTCGCTCGCCGCCTGCGGCTCCAAGGAGGAGCCGCGCGTCGCCTCGACCGAGGGCGTGTACGTCACGACCGGTGACCTCAAGTACCAGGTCCAGATCTCGCGGCAGCTCAACGCCGCCGACTTCGAGGATCGCGACTACCTGGTCGGCCTCCCCGCCGCCGATCGGACGCTGCCCAAGGGGCAGGAGTGGTTCGCGGTCTTCATCCGGGTCTTCAACATGACCAACGCGTCGCACCCCGCCGCGTCGAAGTTCCTCATCCGCGACACGACCGGCAAGACGTTCACGCCGATCCCCGTCGACACGAGCGTCAACCGCGTGGCCTACCGCGCCGCGCCGGTGGGCTCCGGCGACCAGATCCCCGTTCCGGGCTCCCTGGCCCGCGAGAACGCGACGCAGGGCGGTCTCGTCCTGTTCCGCGTCCCGTCGTCCTCCTACGCGAACCGCCCGCTGGAGCTGCACATCGCTCCGCCCGACGGTGGCCAAGAGGCGATCGTGGATCTGGACGTCTAGCCCCACCCTCGGGGGGCGCCGTCTCGCTCAGCCCTTCAGGGCCGCGAGGAGCACCTGGCGGGCGGCAGGCGCCGCGGTGTCTCCACCGGCGCCCGCGCTGACGAGCAGCACGCCGACCGCCACGCGCGGATGGCCGCTGCCCGCCGGGGCGTAGGCCGAGAACCACGCGTCGGTGTCGGTCGTGTCCTGCTGCTGGTCGGCCGGGCACTTCTCCGGGTTCTGGGGGTCGGGCTGGCACGCTTGGGTCGACTTCAGCTCGGCGGTGCCGGTCTTGCCCGCGATGCGGACGCCGGGGATCGCCGCGGCGGTCCCGGTGCCGTGGCGCACGACGCCGAGCATCAGCCGCTCGACGATCCGCGCGACCTTGGCCGTCGTCGCCCGGTGCGTCGGGGCGTCGCCCTTCCAGCGGTCGGGATCCAACGTGACGTCCGGGCGCTCGCCGCGCAGGCCGATCGCCGCGGCGACGATCGCCATCTGCAGGGCGGTCGCCTGCACGCGGCCCTGCCCGATGGCCGAGGACCCCACGGCGAGGTCGTCGCCGATCTCGGCGGGCGGCGGGATCGAGGCGGTCGCGGCCCCGGTGATCCCGGTCGGGCGATCGAAGCCGAACGCCTCGGCGGCCGCCACGAGCTTCTGCGCGCCCAGCTTGGCGCCCAGCGGGGCGAACACCGAGTTGCACGAGTCCGCGAACGCCTGGGCGAGCGTCCCGCCGCAGGCCTCCCGGTTGGCGTTCTGGAGCTCGACGCCGCTCAGGGTCGCCGACGTCTGCACCGGGAACGCGTCGCCGGCCTGCACGATCCCGGCCTGCAGCGCGCCGGCGGCCGTGATGATCTTGAAGGTCGAGCCCGGGGGCTGGAGGCCGCTGAAGCCGATGCCGACCGCCGCGAGCACCTCGCCGGTGCGCGGGCGCAGGGCGACGATCCCGCCCAGGCGCCCGGCCAGCGCGTCGACCGCGGCCTGCTGGATGGCGGGCGCGATCGTCGTCCGGACCGCCTGGGCCTTGCGCGGCACACGGTCGGCCAGGATCCGGCCGCCGGCGGTCAGGGTCCCGCCCGGCGTGCCCGCCAGCTGCTCGTCGAAGGCCCGCTCCAGGCCCGAGATGCCGACCTGCGCGTCGGCGGGGAGGCCGAGCTGCTCCGCGCGCAGAGCCCGGTCGGCCGGGATCGGGCCCAACGCGCCGACGATCGCCTGCGCGGCGGCCCCGAGCGGGGAGGTCCGGGCTGCCCCCTGGGCCAACGGCGTGCCGTCGCGGGCCAGCAGGTCGGCGCGCTCGGGCATCGCGGTGGTGCGCTCGAGCTCGGCGCCCGCGGGCAGCCCGGGGAAGACGAGGTTCGGACGCCAGTCGATGCGGGCCGCATCGCCGTCGCGGACCAGGTCCAGGTGCAGCTCGCCGGTGACGGGGCCGAAGGCGCGGGTCTGGACGACGACCGGCAGGCGCCACCGTCCGTCGCCGGCATCGCGGGGCTTGCCGGTGGCGAGCGACCGGATCGTCGCGGTGTCGCGCGCCGCCGTGAACTGCCGGGCGAATACGCGACCCGGGTAGCGGCTGCGGGCCGCCGTGCTGATCTCGGCGCGCATCGCCTCCCAGTCGCCGCGCTCCCAGGCGCGCGCATACGCGCGGACGGTCTGTTCCTCGTTCGGCCCGCCGGTGGTCGCGCACACGACGCCGATGCCCAATCCCGCCACGACCACGATGCCGACGGCGACGACGCGACGCACCCGGACTCTGGAGTGCTGGGAGCGGCTCGCCGGCATGTGCCGGGAAGGTACTGACGCCGACCCGGGTAGGGTGGCGCCCGTTGACGCGCATCGACTGGCTGATCGTCGCCTTCACGGTCGTGATGGCCACCATCGGGTGGCGGCAGGGCTTCCTTGCCGGGGCCTTCGCCCTGGTCGGATTCGCCGCCGGAGCGTTCGCCGGATCCCGCCTGGGTCCGGCGTTGCTGGCCGATGGGTCCTCCTCGCCCTACGCCCCGCTGGTCTCGCTGGTGGGCGCGGTCACCGGCGGATCGATCTTCGCCGGGCTGCTGGAGTCCGCCGGGTTCGTGTTGCGCCGCGCCGTCCCGGTTCCTGGCGTGCGGACGCTCGACGGGTTGCTCGGCGCGGTGCTGAGCGCGGCGATCGGGCTCGGCCTGGCGTGGCTCGCCGGGGCCGTGATGCTGCAGACGCCGGGCGCGCGACAGCTGCGGCGCGACATCCAGCGCTCCGGGATCCTGTCGCACCTCAACGACGTGCTGCCGCCGTCGGGGCCGGTCCTCAACGCGCTGGCGCGCTTCGACCCGTTTCCGCACATCGACGGGCCTGAAGCGCAGGTGCCGGCCCCGGGACCGCGGGCGGCGATCGCGCGCGACGCCGACGTGGCGGCGGCGGGCGCGAGCGTCGTGCGCGTGCTGGGCAGCGCGTGCGGGCTGGGGATCGAGGGCTCGGGCTGGGTTGCCGGCCCCGGGCTGATCGTCACCAACGCCCACGTGGTGGCCGGCGAGAAGGACACCGTGGTGCAGGAACGGGGCGTCGGCGCGCGGCATCCGGCGGCCGTCGTGGCCTACGACCCGCGCAACGACGTGGCGGTGCTGCGGGTGCCCGGGGTGGGCGCCCGGCCGCTGGCCATCGCGCAGAACCCGCCGGTCGGCGCGGACGCCGCGATCCTCGGCTTCCCGGGCAACGGCCCCTACGACGTCCGGGCCGGGCGCCTGGGCCAGACACGGGCGGTGGTCTCCCAGGACGCCTACGGCAACGGGCCCGTGACGCGCCAGATGACGACGTTCCGCGGCACCGTCCGGCCGGGCAACTCGGGCGGGCCGATCGTCGACGCCTCGGGCCGCGTGCTGACGACCGTGTTCGCGCAGGCCACGGGCTCCTCGCGCCGGGGCGGCTACGGCGTGCCCAACGCGCTGGTGCGCGCAGCGCTTGCCCGCGCCGCCGGGCCGGGCAGGAGCGTCTCGACGGGTCACTGCGGCGCATGAGGTGTCACGAGTTCGCAACAGACCCTCACGGCTCCGGGCCGGGTCGCTACGCTCCGGCGTCACATGGCAAAGACCCTCGTCATCGCCGAGAAGCCGTCAGTCGGGCGCGACCTGGCGCGCATCCTGCCCGGCCCGTTCGAGAAGAAGTCGGGCGCGGGAGAGAAGACCGAGCGCTGGCTCGAAGGCCCCGAGCACATCATCAGCTGGGCCGTCGGCCACCTCGTCCAGCTTGCCGAGCCGGACGAGTACGACGACAAGTACAAGAAGTGGCGTATGGCCGATCTGCCGATCGTGCCGGCCAAGTTCAAGCTCGTGGTGCGCGACGAGCGCTCCCAGAAGCAGATGTCGGTGGTCAAGACGCTGCTGCGCCGCGACGACGTCGACCTCGTCATCAACGCCTGCGATGCCGGCCGCGAGGGCGAGCTCATCTTCGCCTACCTCTTCGAGAAGGCCGGCGCCAAGAAGCCGGTCCAGCGGCTGTGGCTGAACTCGATGACGAACGACGCGATGCGCGAGGGCTTCGCCCACCTCCGCGACGGCGCCGAGCTGGCCCGGCTCGAGGAGGCCGCGCGCTCGCGCTCGGAGGCCGACTGGATCGTCGGGATGAACGCCACGCGCGCGGCCACGATCCGCCTGCGGTCCTCCTTCGTCGGCGCGGTGTCGCTCGGGCGCGTGCAGACGCCGACGCTGGCGATCCTGACCCGCCGCGAGGAGGAGATCCGCGCGTTCGTGCCCGAGCCGTACTGGCTTGTCGACGCGCAGTTCGACGCCGACGGCAACCGCTCCTACGAGGGTCGCTTCCACGCCGGGGCCAAGCCGCGGATCGAGACGGCCGAGGAGGCCGAGGCGGTCGCCGGCGCCGTGCGCGGTCAGCGGGGCGAGATCACCAAGCTCGAGAAGACGACGCGCCGGGAGAAGGCGCCGCTCCTCTACGACCTGACGTCCCTGCAGCGCGAGGCCAACACCCGCTTCGGCTTCTCCGCGCGCCGCACGCTGGCGGCCG
>JAWVGD010000038.1:0-6734 GCA_033855515.1 Baekduia sp. | reverse complement strand
ATCGACCGCGTGCAGATCGTCAACACCACCAACAAGCCGGCGACGTTCTACGTCGCGGTCACCGCCCCCGGCGCCCAGACCCGCCCCGGCGGCGTGCCCTACGCGCTGAAGCTCGCCCGCGGCTGAGTCGCGCTCGCCTCAGCCGATGGTGCGGCGCTGCACGCCGCCGTCCGGCGTCCCGATGACGACCTCGGCCACCATCGACGGCGGGAACAGCCCGTGGTCGAGGACCCCCGGGGTCGCCGAGAGGCGGGCGGCCAGGCCTGCGGGGTCGGGTCCCACGTCACCGGCGTAGTCGGCGATCACGTTGCCGTCGGGGCTCGGGGGCGCGCCGGCACGGAGGGCGGCGGAGCCCAGCCCCGCCAGCGTCGCCGCCAGCCCGAAGCGCAGCAGCTCCAGCGGCACCGGTCCGACCAGCGCCTCCACGACCTTCGTCGTGTCGGCGATCACCACGAAGCGGTCGGCGGCGGCGGCGACGATCTTCTCGCGGACGTGCGCGCCGCCGCCGCCCTTGATCAGCCAGCCGGCCGGGTCGACCTGGTCGGCGCCGTCGATCGCGAGGTCCAGCCGCGTCAGCGTGTCGAAGGGCTCGACAGCCAGCCCCAGGGCACGCGCCTGCTCGGCCGTCGCGGGCGAGGTCGCGACGTAGCGCACGTTCCGCCGCCCCAGCGCGGCGATCGCCGGCACGAGGTGGCGCACCGTCGAGCCCGTCCCGAGGCCCACGGTCATGCCGTCCTGGACCAGCGTCGCGGCGGCCACGGCCGCCGCCCGCTTGAGCGCCTCGAGGTCCTCGGTCACCGCGGCGCCACCAGCAGCGCGGCGCCCAGCGCGCCGCCGAGGTCGCCGAGCTCCGCCACGCGCATGACCGGCGGGCGGTCGTCGGCGAACAGGTGGGGCATCATCGCGGCCTTGATCGCCTGTGCGTAGGGCTCGCCGAAGCGGACGCCCATCCCGCCGCCGATGATGACGGCCTCCACGTCGAGGACGTTGCACGCCGAGGCCACCCCGACGCCGATCGCGTCGACCGCCTCGTCGACCAGCCGCGTGGCGAGCTCGTCGCCGCGGTCGATCGCCCGCGACCAGATCCCGCTGGTCAGGCGGTCGCGTCCCTTCTCCTGCATGAGCGCGAAGAGGTGCGTCTTCTCGCCGTCCGCGTGGGCCTTGCGGGCGCGGGCCTCCATCGCGCGCCGCCCGGCGTAGGCCTCCATGCAGCCCCGGCGCCCGCATGGGCACAGCGCACCGCTGCGCTTGACGACGACGTGGCCGATCTCGCCCGCGGCGCCCTGGCCGAGCCACGGCCTGCCGTCCAGGACGATCCCGCCGCCGACGCCCGTGCCCCAGAAGACGCCCAGCAGCGACGTGAACTCGCGCGCGGCGCCGAACGTGAACTCCGCATCGGTCGCGACCTGCACGTCGTTGCCCAGGCGCACGGTCGTGTCCAGCCGGCCGCCGAGCTCGGCGGCCAGCGGGTAGGCGTCGCGCCAGCCCGGGAGGTTCCCGGCGCGCGCGAGCACGCCCTGCTCCTCATCGATGGCCCCCGGCGCGCCGACGCCGACGCCGAGCAGCGTCGCCGGGTCGATCCCCGCCTGCCCGGCGGCGTCCCGTAGCGCTTCCTCCATGACCGCCACGACGTCGGGTGGCCCGCCGGCCTCCGGGGTCGGTCGCCGGGCCTGGCCGAGCACCTTGTGCTCAGGGTCGGCGATGATCGCCTGGATCTTCGTGCCGCCCAGGTCGATGCCGCCGCGTAGCGCGTCCACTGCCATGCCAGCACCCTTGCCCACCCGGGGCCGGTGTGCAACGTTCAGGTGCGCGATTTCGTGCTCGGCGCCCGCGTGAAGCGCCCGTCGCGCGCCTCCTGCTCGGGCGTGGCGGGCAACGGCTTCTCGGACCCGGCGACCGGTTCGACGAAGTCCTCCGGGGTCGTCTGATCGGCGCCGTTGGGGACCTTCAGCGCGTTCAGCAACAGCGTGCCCAGCACCGCGACGACGAGGTTGGCGGCGAGCGCGAACATCGCCTCGTAGGCGTTGATGTGGATGCCGAGCACGTCGAGGGCGTAGATGGAGGACTTGAAGCTCTGGTCGATCGCCATCGCGGTGCCGACCGCCATGCCGACCGCCCAGCCGGCCAGCAGCGCGTGGCGGTGCAGGCGGCCGTACAGCCCGAGCGCCACCGAGGGCATCGTCTGCAGGATCCACACGCCACCGAGCAGCTGCAGGTCGATCGCGTACTTGGTCGGCAGCACCAGGATGAAGATCAGGGCGCCGAGCTTGACGCCGAGCGAGACGATCTTGGCGACCTTCTGCTCCTCGCCGTCGGTCATCGAGGGGTTGACGTACTCCGCCCACAGGTTGCGCGTGAAGAGGTTCGCCGCCGCGATCGACATCACCGCCGCCGGGACGAGCGCGCCGATCGCGATCGCCGCGAACGCGACCCCGGTGAACCACGACGGGAACATCTGGCGCAGGAGGTCGGGGACCGCGTAGTTCGGTCCGCTGGGCTGGATCCCGGCCGTGATCGCCATGTAGCCGAGCAGGGCGATCAACCCCAACAGGAACGAGTACGCGGGCAGGACCGCGGCGTTGCGCCGCAGCGTCTGGGCGCTGGAGGCGCTCAGCGACGCGGTGAGCGCGTGCGGGTACAGGAAGAGGGCCATGGCCGAGCCGAGCGCCAGCGTCGCGTAGGCCACTTGGGCATCGGTGGTCGACGGGATCAGGGCGCCGGGCGGGTCCTTCTTGCTCAGTGCCGCGCCCGCGGTGTCGAAGATGTGGCCGAAGCCGCCGAGCTTGCCCGGGATGTAGATGACGGCGACGATGATCGTCACGTAGATGAGGACGTCCTTGACGACCGCGATCAGCGCCGGTGCGCGCAGACCCGACTGGTACGTGTAGCCGGCGAGGATCGCGAAGGCGAGGATGAGCGGCCAGTCGCCCGTGATGCCCATGGTCGCGAGCACGACCTGGATGCCGACGAGCTGCAGCGCGATGTAGGGCATCGTCGCCAGCAGCCCGGTGAGGGCGATCGCGGTCGCCAGCCCGCGCGAGCCGAAGCGGCCCCGGACGAAGTCGGCGGGCGTGACGTAGCCCTTGCGGTGCGCGACCGTCCAGAGCCGCGGCAGCGCGACGAACACGAGCGGGTAGACGAGGATCGTGTACGGCAGGGCGAAGAAGCCCTGGGCGCCGACGCCGAAGACGAGCGCGGGAACCGCCACGAACGTGTAGGCGGTGTACAAGTCGCCGCCGAGCAGGAACCAGGTGATGACCGAGCCGAAGCGGCGGCCGCCCAGGCCCCACTCGTCGAGGCTCTCGACGCCGGCGCGCTGCCAGCGGGCGGCGACGAACCCGATCACCGTCACCGCGATGAACAACACCAGGAAGACCGCGAGCGTGACGGCCTGGGTGTCGTGGGCGACGCTGACCGCGGTCATCCCGCGCGCACCTGGCGGTAGACGATGACCGTGAGCGCCGCGGTGACCGGCACCCAAGCGAGCTGGTACCAGTAGAAGAACGGGAACCCGAAGAGCTCGGGGTCATGCCGGCTGTAGAGCGGCGGATACAGCAGTCCGAGGAACGGGATGACGAGCAGCAGGTACCACCCGCGCCCACGACGCGTCGTCATGATCGGTCTCCTCCTCCCAGAGAACGATCAGACGTTTCCCGCGCTCAGGCCGAGGCAAACCTCGGGGTCGCGGCCGGTGACGGCGCGAGGACCGCGGCGGTCGCGGCGCGCGCGCCGAGCGGCCCGAGCAGGGCGGCCATCGCCGGCGGCGCGAGCCACAGGAGGTACAGCGGCATCCAGTGGTTGGCCGCGAGCTGGAGCACCGCGAGCGTCGCGCAGACCAGGCCGGCGACGCGCTGCGGGTCGGCGGCGACCGACCGATCCAGCAGCACGAGGGTGGCCGCCCCGAGCGCGAGCGCCGCCGCGGCCGCCTGGGCCAGCGGCTGCAGCGGCTGCAGCCCCAGCGACGTCCAGATCGACATCGGGGAGCGGCGGCTCAGCTGGAACGACATGGCGTCGACCATGTCGAGCGGGCCGTGCAGGCCGCCGAGCGCGACGAGCGCGACGAGCACGGCGCCGCCGACGGCCGCGCACGCGGCCATCGCGCGCAGCAGCGCCGCGCCGCGCAGCCGGGCCAGCCAGAGCGGCAGCAGGATGAGCGGCGCGACCTTCGCCATGCCGGCGAGCATCAGCAGCGCGCTGGAGGCCGCCGGGCGCGCGAACCAGGCGAAGGCCCAGATCACCGCGACGGCGATCAGGACGTCGTTCGTGCCGCTGGAGGTGCTCATGAGCGCGGCCGGGAAGGCGAGCATCGCGATGATCGCCGGCCACGGTGCGCCGGCGCCGGCGCCGGCGGCGCGACGGGCCCCGAGCAGCGCGGCGACGACGGCCACGGCGCCGACCACGAGCGCGCCGGTGGCCTCATCCCAGTCCGACGCCATCGGCCACAGCGCCGCCAGCGGCGCGTAGAGCGCGTAGATCGGCAGCCCGTACGTGTCGCCGTGGATCACGTCGCCCGGCATGTGCCCGTAGGGCAGCGTGCCGTGCAGCAGCAGGGTCGCGCCCTCCATGTTGGCCAGCGCGACGTCGACGATGCCGGTGGAGGTGAGGATCACCAGCAGCGACGCGCCGGCCAGGGCGATCGCGACCTGCTGGGGCAGGCGCGGCGCGCCGAGGCGGGCGGCGAGCCGCTCCAGCAGGACGGGGGCCCCCGGGTCGTCGTCGGCGTGGGCGGGCCCGCGCACCGCGAGCAGGACGCCGCGAACCGCCAGATAGCCGAGCAACGCCGCCGCGACGCCTTCACCGGCGCCGAGCCAGCCGCGGTCGATGAGCACGGCGGGGACGACCAGGAGCGCGAGCGCCAGCACGTCGAGCGTGCGCCGGCGACGCAGCGGGCCGCGGAGCGTCGCCAGCAGGAAGAGGACGCTCAGGCCGGCCAGCACGACCGGCAGGTGCGAGAGCGGCGCGCCGTAGCCGGCGCGAGCGTGGGAGTTGCGGACGGGGAGGTAGGTCCTGCCGTCGTCGCGGACGCCGACCTCGGCGAGGATGCGGCCGTGGCGCAGCCACACGACCTTGACCAGGCGGTCGTCGACCGCCAGGACCTGATGGGCGGTCGCGGTGCGGACCACGTCGCCGAAGCCGGGGACGCGGGCGCCGATCTGCAGCGCGCGGTCGGCGGAGACGGCCGGCGGCGGGTCGTGCCGGGTCGCGAGCCCGGCGATCGCGACGGCCGCGAAGACCACGAGCGCGACCGCGGCGGCGCAGCGGCGCGCGTGCTGGGAGGAGGGGCCCACCTCCGGGGACGTCGGCATGCGCGAGCGCCCGTACACCGCCGCCCGGAGGTCGTGGACGGATGTTCGGCATGATCCGCCCCCGATGGACGCCCCCGATGCCGCCCTGCTCGCTGCCGCCGGTGTCCTGACGGGCGCGATCAACGCGGTGGCCGGCGGCGGGTCGCTGGTGTCCTTCCCGGCCCTGCTGGCCACCGGGCTCTCCCCGCTGACGGCCAACGTCACGAACCTCGTCGCGACGCTGCCGGGCTACGTCGCGGCGGCGCACACGTCGCAGGCCGACCGTGTCGGACAAGGCGCCCGCGTGCGGACGCTGGCGCTCGCCGCGGCCACCGGCGCTGCCATCGGCACGGCGCTGCTGCTGCTCGGCCCCGCCGACGTCTTCGCCTCGCTGGCGCCGTGGCTCGTGCTGCTGGCCTGCGGCCTCCTGGCGATCCAGCCGCTCGTCTCACGCTGGATCACCCGGGCGCACCACGCCCACCCGGCGCCGACGCACCTGGTGGCTGCCGTGGGCGTCGCGTCGATCTACGGCGGCTACTTCGGCGCCGGGCTCGGGATCGTCCTGCTGGCCGCGCTCGGCCTGACGCTCGAGGAGCCGTTGCAGCGGCTGAACGCCGTCAAGCAGGTGCTGTCGCTCACGGTCGCGGTCGTCAGCGCGCTGGGCGTGGCGGTGTTCGGTGATGTCGCATGGGTGTCGGCGCTGGTCGTCGGCGTCGGCACGCTCGTGGGCGGCCGCGTCGGCGTCGGGCTCGCGCGGCGCCTGCCCGAGCCGGTCCTGCGCGCCGCGATCATCGTCTTCGGCGTGGCGGTCGCGATCGCGCTGCTGCTCTGACGGCGCGGCCCGGCCGGGGCGGCCGCGTGCGGCCTACAGCCCCCAGGAGCGATACAGCGCGTCGGCCTGCACCGGCGTGGCGTAGCGGTGGTCGGCGCGCAGCGGGCCGTCGGTCCGGACGAACGCCACGTCGACCTGGGCCAGGGCTCCGTCGAGCGGGCGGACGTGGCCGGAGTACAGGTCGTAGGCGCTGAAGCCCGCGGCGGCCATCCAGGCGACGACGTCGGCGAGCTGGGCGCCACCGGGCACGAGCTCGAAGAACGAGACCTCCAGCAGGACGACGTCGGTGCGTGCCAGCGTGGCGCGGGCCCCCTCGAGCACCTGCAGCTCGGCGCCCTCGACGTCGACCTTGATGAGGAACGGCGCGGCGGCGGCGTGCGCGGCGACGAGGTCGTCGATCGTCACCACGGGGACGGTCCGCCGCTGCGCCGGCTCACCGCCGGGGTCGCGATCGCCGAGCACCGACGAGCAGGCCGTGACGCGGTGCACGGCGATCTCGAGCTCACCGGGCTCCGGGCCGCCCGCGGCCAGCGCGTAGTGGGACCCCGGTCGCGACGCGACGATCCGGCGCAGGTCGTCCTCGTGCTCGGCGAGCGGCTCGACGAGCAGCAGCGGGA
>JAWVGD010000037.1:0-4486 GCA_033855515.1 Baekduia sp. | reverse complement strand
ACCCGCAGGGGAACCTGGCCTTCTGGGCCAGTGTTCCCCCTAGACCTCGACGACCACCGGGAGCACCATCGGGCGGCGCCGCAGGCGGTCATAGACGAACGTCGCGAGGTCGTCGTGCAGCGTCTGCTGCAGCAGGTCGATCTCACGGATCTCGTCCTTGGCGGCGCGCTCCAGCGACTTGTTGACCGCCCCGCGGATGTCGCCGAGCAGGCCCTCGACGTCCTCGGGGTACGGCACGCCCCGGAAGATGATCTCCGGGTCGACGACCGAGGAGCCGTCCTGCTCGGAGATCGTCGCGACGACGACGAAGATGCCGTCGGCGCTGAGCATCCGGCGATCGCGCAGCGCGACGTCGGTGGGATCGCCGATGTCGACGCCGTCGACGTAGATCATGCCGGCGCGCTCGCGCGAGCCGAACTTCGCGCCCGAGGCGTCGATCTCCAGCGGCAGGCCGTTCTCGCCCTTGAAGATGTTCTCGGGCGGGACGCCCACCGACTCGGCGAGCTCGCCGTGCAGGTGGATGCGCTTGTGGTCGCCGTGGAACGGCATCACGTACGTCGGCTTGGTCAGGTTGAGCATCAGCTTGAGCTCCTCCTGGTACCCGTGGCCCGAGGCGTGGATCGGCGCGTCCTTGGCCGTGATCACGCTGCAGCCGATGTGGTAGAGCCGGTCGATCGTGTCGTTGACGGCCCGCTCGTTGCCGGGGATCGGCGTGGCGGCGAAGACGACCGTGTCGCCCTCGTGCAGCTCGACCTGGGGATGGTCCTTGTAGGCCATGCGCCGCAGGGCGCTCAGCGGCTCGCCCTGGCTGCCGGTCGAGACGATGACGAGCTTGCCGTCGGGGAAGTCGGTGGCCTCCCGCGGCTGGACGAGCATCCCGTCGGGCACGGTGATGTGCCCGAGCATCCGGCCGATGTTGATGTTCTTGCGCATCGACCGGCCGACGAGCACGACCTTGCGGTCGTGGTTCTTGGCCGCGTCGATCACCTGCTGGACGCGGTGGATGTTCGACGCGAAGCACGTGACGACGATCCGGCCCTCGCAGCCGCCGAAGACCGTGTTGAGGCCCGGCCCGGCGATCGACTCGCTCGGCGAGAAGCCCGGGCGGTCGGCGTTGGTCGAGTCGCCGCAGAGCAGCAGCAGGCCGTCGCGGCCCAGCTCGGCGAGGCGGCTGACGTCGGCCGGGCGCCCGTCGACGGGCGTCTGGTCGAACTTGTAGTCGCCGGTGATGAGCATCGTCCCGACGTCGGTCGTCAGCGCGACGCCCATCATGTCCGGGATCGAGTGCGTCAGGTGGATGAGCTCGATGTCGAACGGGCCCAGCTCGAGCTTCTCGCCCGGCTTGACGTCGTTGAGGTCGGTCTCCTTGAGGCGGTGCTCGTCGAGCTTGGAGCGGGCCATCGCCATCGTCAGCGGGCCGCCGAAGACGGGGATGTCGGTCCCGAGCTCGCGGAGGATCCACGGCAGCGACCCGAGGTGGTCCTCGTGGCCGTGGGTGATGATGATGCCCTCGATGTCGTCCGCCCGCTCGCGCAGGTAGGTGAAGTCGGGCAGGACCAGGTCGATGCCGACCTGCTCCGCGGTCGGGAACCGCAGACCGACGTCGACGACGACGATCGCGCCGTCGTACTCGACGACGGTCATGTTCTTGCCGATCTCGCCCAACCCGCCCAGCGGTAGGACGCGCAGCTTGCTGTTGGCCATGTTCTCCTAGGACGCCCCCGCCGAGGCGAGCAGGCCGTGGCGCTCGAGGACGGCGCGGATCTGTGCGCGCTCGCCCTCGTCGGCCTCGACGAGCGGAAGGCGCAGGCCGCCGACCGGATGGCCGGCCAGCTCGAGCGCCGCCTTGACGGGGATCGGGTTCGTGGTGACGCCCATCGCGGCGTAGATGTCGCGAAGGGATGCGTCGATGTCTGCGCGGTGCTCGGGCTCGTCGACCATCCGCCGCATCTCGTCGCCGACCAGGTGGCTGGCGACGCAGATGCCGCCGCAGCCCCCCATCTGGAGCGTGCGGAGCAGGATCTCGTCGTTCCCGGCGTAGATTCCCAGGCCGTCGACCGGCGCCAGGTTGTCGTTGTTGGCCTGCTTGACGTACTCGACCCCGTCGAGCTGCGCGAGCTCGGCCAGGAGGTCGTTGGGCACGTCGACGACCACGCGCGAAGGGATGTTGTAGAGGATGATCGGCTTGTCGGTCGCGCGTGCGACCTCCTCGTAGTGCCGAACGATCCCCCGCCGGTTGGGCTTGTTGTAGTACGGGGTGACGCTGAGGACGGCGTCGACGCCGAGCGCGGTGGCGCGCTCGGTCAGCTCGACGGCGTGCCGCGTGTCGTTGGACCCGACGCCGGCGATGATCGAGACGCCCGGCGGGCGCTCCCGCACGGCGAGGTCGACGACGCGGAGGTGCTCCTCGTCGGTGAGCGTCGAGGCCTCACCGGTGGTTCCGCACACGACGAAGCCGTCCGACCCGTGAGCGGCGAGATGGTGCAGGAGATCGACGAACGCCTGCTCGTCGACGTTGAGATCGTCGTCGAACGGCGTGACGATCGCGGTGAGGATGGCGCCCAGCCCGGCCATGTCCTCCATCTTCCCAGGATCAGCCGGCAAGCGGATCCCCGCCGGTGAGCTTCGGCGCCGCCTCGGCGCTGCGGTCGACGACAGGTGCGTCGCCGGCGGGTGAGGCCGGCGGTGTGGCGGCGGGCGCCCCGGCCGCGGCGGCGACCGTGTCGGCGGCGGCCGCGGTCGCCGCGGGGTCCGGAGCCGGCACGTCGGCCGGGGGCGGCGTGGGGACCGGCGCGTCCTGCGTCGCGGTCGCCTCGGCGGCGGGCGCGCTCCCGGACCGCTGGCCCTCGTTGAACTGCGTCTGGACCTCGTCGATCTTGCTCTGGGCCTGCTCGGCCAGCGCCTTGGCGCGCTGCTTCAGCGTGCCGTCCTTGGCCTCCTTCTGCGCCTGCTCGGCCAGCTTCTTCGCCTTGTCCATGAAGCCCACGGTGCTCGGTGTCCTCTCCGGGTTTGTCGGCTTCGAAGCGTACCCTCGTCGGGTGCCGGATCCCGCCTCCCTCGCCGCCGAGATCGTCGCGGTGCGGTGGCGCGCCGACGACGGGGGCTTCGCCGTGCTCGCGGCCCTGGGCGACGACGGCCGGGAGATCGTCCTCACGGGCCCGATCGCGCACCTCAACGAGGGCGACACGGTCGAGGTCCAAGGCGCCTGGCGCGAGCATCCGAAGTTCGGCCGCCAGCTGCACGTCGAGCAGCTGCACCTCGGTCCGCCGGCCAGCGAGGACGCCGTGCTCGCACTGCTGGGAACGGTCAAGCACGTCGGCCCCCGCGGCGCCGGATGGCTGCTGGAGCGCCACGGGCTCGAGGTGCTCGAGGTCATCGACCGCGATCCGGGCGGCCGGCTCCGGGAGGTGCCCGGGATCGGGCGCACCCGGCTCAAGGCGGCCGTGGCGTCCTGGCAGCAGCAGGCCGGCGGCCGGGCGCTGCGGCTCCTGCTGGCCGAGCACGGCGTGCCCGCCGCCGCGGCCGCGCGCGTGCTCAAGGCCCTGGGCGGCGGCGCGATGGCGCTGCTGCAGGAGGATCCGTACGCGCTGACGCGGATCGAGGGGATCGGGTGGGCGACGGCCGATGCCGTGGCGCGGGCGATGGGGATGGCCGACGACGCACCCGAGCGCATCCACGCGGCGCTGCACCACACGCTGCGGGCCTCCGAGCAGGACGGGCACTGCTTCCTGGCGCGCGCGGAGCTCACCACGCGGGCCGCGCGGCTGCTCGAGCTGCCGGTCGAGCTCGTCGTCGCGGCGCTGCCCGGCGCCGAGCTGGTGCTCGACGGCCCCGAGCGGGTGCTCGAGCCGCGGATGGACCGCACCGAGCGGCAGCTGGCCGAGCGGGTGCGCGAGCTGGTCTCCTCTCCGCCCACGCTGGACATCGACGTCCCGGCCGGCCCGCCGGACCCCGAGGTGCCGGGCCACCACGCGCCGACGGTCACGCAGTGGGCGGCGGTGCATGCGGCCGCCGGGCACCGCCTGTCGATCCTCACCGGCCTGCCGGGCACCGGCAAGACGGCGACGATGCGGGCGCTCGTGGACCTGCTGCGCGAGCAGAAGCGCACGGTCCGGCTCTGCGCGCCGACGGGCAAGGCGGCGCGGCGGCTGTCGGAGGCCACCGGCGGTGCGGAGGCGACGACGATCCACCGGCTGTTGGAGTGGGTGCCGGGCGAGGGCTTCGCCCGCGACGCCGACGACCCGCTGACCGGTGTCGACCTGCTCGTCGTCGACGAGGCCTCGATGCTCGACGTCCGCCTCGCCGCCGCGCTCCTGGAGGCCGTGGGCCCGCGCACGCACGTCCTGCTCGTCGGCGACGTCGACCAGCTCGCGCCGGTCGGGCCCGGCCGCGTCCTCGAGGACCTGATCGCCTCCGGCGCCTGTCCGGCGACGCGGCTGACCGAGGTCTTCCGCCAGGCGGCGCGGTCGCTGATCATCCGCGCCGC
>JAWVGD010000036.1:0-5905 GCA_033855515.1 Baekduia sp. | reverse complement strand
GTCCTGCGCCGGGCGCACGGCCATCTCCTGGACGACGGCTTGATCGAGATCGGCAACGTCGTGCTCGACCAGCGCCAGCGCGAGGTGTCGGTCGACGGCAAGCCCGTCCGCCTGACGTTCGCCGAGTTCGAGCTGCTGCAGTGCCTGATGGCACGGCCGGGCCGGCTGCAGAACCGCCAGGAGCTGCTGCGCGCGATCTGGGGCGACAGCGCCTACCGCGACCCGCGCGCCATCGACGTGCACATCCGGCACCTGCGCGAGAAGCTCGAGGAGCAGCCGCAGGAGCCCCGGCTCATCCTGACGGTCCGCGGCGCGGGCTACCGCTTCCGGGACCGGTGATGCCGTGAGCCTGCGCACGCGCCTCCTGCTGGCCCTGCTGGCGACAAGCGCGGTGACGCTGGCCGTCGCGGCGCTGGCGCTGCTGTCGCCGCTGCAGCAGCGGCTCCGCGATGAGTCGCGGGACTCCGTCCGCTCGACGGTCCTGGCGACGCGCGGCACCATCGAGGCGGAGCTGAGCGAGAACAAGTACGTCTACGACTTCGGCGCCAACAAGGCGGCCGATGCGATGCGCACGCTCGCCGCGCGCACCGGCGCCCGGGTCATCCTCTACCCCGCGGGGCTCGACCCCGTCAGAACGGTCGCGCCGTTCGACACCGGCAGCGGCCCCACCGCGCTCGACGACGTCTACCAGGCCCTGGCCACCGGGCGCACGATCCAGAGCACCAGCGACGCGGAGGGCACGCGCCTTGCCGTCCCCCTGCCGGTCACCAACCCGCAGTTCATCCTCGCCATCCGTCGTCCCGACACCGAGTCCTCCCAGGCCGCGACGGTCGTCAGAGACGCGTTCCTGAAGGCCGCCGTGATCGGCCTCGGCGTCGCGCTGCTGCTCGGCATCGCCCTGTCGGCGGGCCTGTCGCGCCGGCTCGGGCGCCTGCGACGGAGCGCTCAGCGGCTTGCGCGCGACGGCTTCGACGCCCCGCCGCCGCCGGTCGACGACGGTCAGGACGAGGTCGGCGACCTCGCCCGGGCGCTCGCGTCGATGCAGACGGCGCTGCGCCGCCAGGAGGAGGCGCGGCGCGCGTTCGTCGCGACCGCCAGCCACGAGCTGCGCACGCCGCTGACCTCGCTGCAGGGCAACCTGGAGCTGCTGACCGAGGACCTCGACGCCGGCCACCTCGACATCGAGGACGCCGGCCGCGTGCTCCACGGCGCCCAAGGCCAGTTGCGGCGCCTGGCCAACCTCGCCTCCGAGCTGCTCGACCTCAGCCGCCTCGACGCCGGGATCGAGCTGCGCCGCGAGCCGGTGGAGATCGGTGAGCTGTGTCGTGCCGTGGCGGCCGAGTTCGAGCTGCGCGCCCGCGAGCGCTCCGTGAAGCTCGAGGTCGTGCCGCCCACCGGACCGGTATGGGCGGCGGGCGACCCGGGCGCCGTGGCGCGCGTGGCGCGCATCCTCATCGACAACGCGCTGCGCTTCTCCCCGCGGGACGAGACGATCCGCATCGCCGCGGCCTACCACGGCGATCGCGCCACGCTGGAGGTCACCGACCACGGCGTGGGGGTGTTGCCCGAGGAGCACGACCTGATCTTCGAGCGCTTCCAGCGCGGGTCGCGCACCGGCGGCGAGGGAGGCTTCGGGCTCGGGCTGGCGATCGGGCGCGAGCTCGCGCGCCGCCTGGACGGCGAGCTGGAGCTCGCCGCGCCGCCGTCGGAGACGGGCGCCCGGTTCGTGCTGACGCTGCCGATCGAGCTGCCGCGCGGCTCGAGCACCGAGGACGGCGACGCCGGCGACGCGCCGGCCGAGCACCCGGCGCTCCCGGCCACCCCGGCCTCCACCTCCCGCGCCCGGGCGTCGAGGGACCACTGAAACGAAACCGCGATGGCCGCGGTTCAGTCGTCCCTCGACGCCTTGGGCAGGGAGGCGGGGGAGCTAGCGGGCCGCGCAGGCCGCGCAGAGGCCTTCGACGACCAGCGCGGCCGCGTCGGGCGTGAAGCCCGCGGCACGGGCGGCGCGCAGGGCCGGCGCGGGGTCCATCGGGACGTCGAGATCCTCGACCCGGCCGCACGAGCGGCAGCGCAGGTGCGCGTGGTCCTCGGTGCGCGGGTCGTACATGACCGGCCCGCCGACGCTGACGCGCCGCGCCTCGCCGAGCTCGGCGAGGAGGTCGAGCGTCGCGTAGACCGTCGGCAGCGACATGCCCGGCAGCTGGGCCGACGCCCGGCGCAGCACCTCCTCGGCGGTCACGTGCCGGTCCAGCTCGCGCAGGAGCCGGTGGATGACCAAGCGCTGCGACGTGACCCGCTGGCCGCGCTCGCGCAGCGCGGCGACGAGGCGCTCCTCGGCGGTGGCGTCGGGGTCGTGGGTGGGATGCTGATCCATGCTCGTTTCACATGTTAGGGCATCCTTCTTTTTAGCGTCTTGTATTATGAGGTCCATGAGCGAGCAGGCGCTGAACGCCCAGGACATCGAAGGCTTCGACGCCGCGCGGCGGACCCTCGTGCTGCAGCGGATCCAGCCCGGCCTCGTCGGGCTCATCGACGGGACGATCTCCACGCTCGCGCCGATCTTCGCCGCCGCCTATCTGGCCGGCTCCCGCGCCGCGCTGCTGGTCGGCCTGGCCAGCGCGCTCGGCGCCGCGATCAGCATGGGCCTGTCGGAGGGCCTCTCGGACGACGGCTCGGTCACCGGCCGCGGCGGCTCGGTGCCGCGCGGCATCATCACCGGCGGCGCGACGTTCCTCGGCGGCACGTTCCACGCGCTGCCGTTCCTGATCGGCGACGTCACCACCGCGCTGACCGTCGCCTACGTCGTCGTGGCGATCGAGCTCGTCGCGATCGCGGTGATCCGGCGCCGCTTCATGGCCGTGCCGATGCGGCTGTCGCTCGTGCAGGTCACGCTCGGCGGCGTGCTCGTGGCCGCGGTCGGCGTGCTCGTCGGACACGCGTAGCGGGTTCGCGAGCGACCGCCTCAACGACGACGGGCCGCCCCAGGCGGCCCGTCGGTGTTGCACGCACGAAGGCGTCCTTCCCACCCCCGGCCGGGGGTGAAACGTCGTCGGCTAGGAGTCGGCGATGAGCGGCTCGCGCTCGTAGGCCGTCTTCGGGAGCGAGTGGTACGGGTTCTCGTTGTCGGCGTCGGTCTCTTCCTCGTGGTAGACCGACTCCACGTTGACCGCCCAGATGTCGTGGTTCTCGCCGAGCAGGATGTTGTCGACCGCACGCATCGCCGACAGCATCGAGTGGTCGGAGTTGTTGTAGCGGTGCAGACCGTTGCGGCCGACCTGGACGAAGTCCTTGAGCGGGTCGAGCCAGCCGCGGATCGTCGCCACGCGCTCGGCGTAGGTCTCGTCGTACATCGGGTAGGCGAGCGGCACGCGCACGACGTAGCCGCGGCGGACCTTGTCGGCCGACGCGAGGCCGAGCACCTCGAGCTCGCGCTTGGCCAGCTCGACGAGGTCGTCGTCGTCCATCGTCCAGAGGTCGTCGCCCTTGAAGGCGAAGTACTCCAGGCCGACGCACGCGGTGTCGGGGTCCGGGACCATCCAGGGCGACCAGGAGCGGTAGTTCTGGATGCGGCCCACGCGGACGTGGTCCTCGTGGATGTAGATCCAGTTGTCGGGGAACAGGTCCTCGCCGTCGAGCACCAGCGCGACCGTCATGAAGTCGCGGTAGCGCAGGCCCTGGGCGGCGGCCTGGACCTCCGCCGGGGCGCCGGGGCTGGTCAGGCCGACCATGTGGCGCAGCGGCAGCGAGGAGATCGTCGCCCGCGGCGTGATCGCGCCCTCGGGCGTGTCGATGCGCACGACGCGGCCGTCCTCGACCTCGATCGTGGTGGCCGGGCAGTTCAGCCGGACCTCGCCGCCCATCTCCTCGATGCGCGAGGTCATCATCTCCCACATCTGACCCGGGCCGTAGCGCGGGTAGTTGAAGGCGTCGATGAGCGACTTGATCTCGTTGCCCTTGTTGCCGAAGAACGCGGCCTTGGCGGCGCTGAAGAACGACAGGCCCTTGATGCGCTGGGCGGCCCACTCGGACCGCAGCTCGGTCGTCGAGACGCCCCAGACCTTCTCGGTGTAGCCCTTGAAGAAGTGCTGGTACAGCCGCTTGCCGAAGCGGTTGGACACCCACTGCTCGAAGTTGTCCTCCGGGCCCTTGGGCTTCACGACGGCCCACAGGTAGGACAGGCCGCAGCGCGTCAGCTCGACGGGGCCGAGCTTCTTGATGACGTCGGTGCCCTTGAGCGGGTAGTCGAGGTACTTGCCGCGCCAGAAGATGCGAGACATGCGCGGGCGCTTAAGGAACTCGTCGCCCATGATCTCGTGCCAGAGGTCGTCGACCTCCTTGTTCTTCGTGAAGAAGCGGTGGCCGCCGAGGTCGAAGCGGTAGCCGTCGGGATCGACCACGGTCTTCGCGATGCCCCCGACCTGGTCCTCGGCCTCGAGCACGATGACCTTGCGGCCTGCCTTCGCGAGGAGGTAGCCGGCCGACAGCCCGGCGGGGCCGCCGCCGATCACGACGTACGGGCGGGTGTCCCCCGAGCGATCGTCGTCCTCGGACGTGGGTGGAGTCGGCGGTGCGTCGACAAGCGTCATGTCGTAGACCTTGCCCATTCCCGCGGGCAATTCGGCGCCCCGCTAACGCGTCCTAACAGTTCCTAATCGACCGGTATCCGCCCGAGACCGCTGTCGCGCAGCACTCCACCGGGGAGTGCTTCATGCCTCTACTTGCGCAGGTAGACGACGGCCCGCACGCCCTTGGGCAGCGGCTTGCGGCCGAAGCTCGGGACGGGGGCGACGCGCTGGAACCGGCGGTCGTGGTCCAGCGCGCGCTCCCACTGCGGCGCGCGGCGCCGGATCTCGGCCGTCCACGGCGCGCCCCAGCGCCCCGTGCGGATGATCGGCTGGATCAGGATGAGGTGCTGACCGGGCGCCACGCCCGGGGCCAGCCGGTCCAGCGTGCGCTTGGGGCCTGCGGCCTTGAACCGCTGCAGGGCGTCGCGCCAGTCGAAGACGCGGTTGTCGCTGACGGGCCCGAGCGCATCGGCATAGCGGTAGCCGGGCCCGAGGTAGTACCGCATGAGCGGTCCCTGCTCGGGGTGGACGGCGACGATGAGGTCGTTGGGCGCGAGCAGCCCGCTGTCGGTCAGCGTGCGGGCGACGCGGTAGGCGTCGCTCTTGCCGCGGATCGACCGCTCGTGCGGGTCGAACCACAGCACGAGGATGATCGCCAGCGCGACGATCCCGGTCTTGCCGAAGCGCACGAGGCCCGCGCCGGCCAGCAGCAGCGCCGGGCCGATGAACACCGAGAAGTACCGCGTCGCGAAGGCCGGCGAGGCCTGCGAGACCAGCCACGCCAGTGCGACCGAGACGCCCAGGGCGACGGCCAGCGCGACGACCGCCCGGGTCCGCGGCTCCCCTTCGGCACCGCGTCGCAGCGTCGTCAGCCCGGCGATCCCGAGCACCGACAGCAGCAGCGCCGTCTCCACCCCGCCCACGAGGTTCTGCAACCCGACGACCAGCGCGCTGAGCGGCGGTTGCTCGGCCCACGGCGCACCCGTGTGCGCAGCCTGGAAGAGCAGCGTCGGGACCCATGGCAGGTACAGGACCACGAGCGCGCCGAAGCCGATCAGCCCGTCGCGGAGGAACGCGGAACGCTCCGGTGCCGGCGTCGTGGCCCACAGGACGACGAACGCGACGCCCATCCCGAGCGCCAGGAACAGGCCCCAGTTGTGCGTGTAGACCGTCAGCGCGGTCAGGACGCTGAACGCGGGCAGCGCACGCCGGCGCCGCGCGGCATAGGCCATCGCGAAGGTCGCGCTGCTCGCCAGGCCCAGCAGCGCCACGAGCGCGTACATCCGCGTCTCCTGCGCGTAGTACGTCAGGAACGGGCACGTCGCGCACAGCGCGGC
>JAWVGD010000035.1:0-6721 GCA_033855515.1 Baekduia sp. | reverse complement strand
GATGCCTAGGCATCGCGCGCTGCCGACGCGCCCGTCCGGGTATCCACCGTCCTGAAGCGCTCGGGGAGCACCTGAGCGGCTCCGGGAGGACGGGATGTCGGAGGAGACACGGCGATGGCTTGACGGGCGCTCGCGCGTCCAGCGCGCGGCCCTGCTGGCCTGGGTCTGGAACACCCAGGACGAGGGTGCGGTGCTGCTCGACGGCGAGCGCCGCGTGCTCGACGCGAACCGCAGCGCGTGCACGATGCTCGCCCGGTCGCATGACGAGCTCGTGGGCTCCGTGCTGGCCGACCCGCCGCCGGTCGCCGACGACGTGCGCGTGGCCGCCCACCCGCATCCCGCCGGGGAGGCGGGCGACCTCCTTCTGCTGACGTTCACCGACGTCGCCAGCGAGGTCGAGGCCCGCCGCGCGGTCGAGCGCATCGCCGAGTCGGTGGAGGAGTTCCTCTTCATCGCCCACCTGGCCGACGACGGCACGCTGGGGCTGACCTACTGCGGCCCGGGCATCGAGCGCCTCATCGGCGGCCCCGTGCCCCCGGGGCGCAGCGTCGAGTCGGCGTGGTTCGACGCCGTCCACCCCGACGACCGCGACGAGAGCCGCGCCGCGCTCCGGGCCACCGCGCTCGGCCGCCCCACGGTCTCCGAGTACCGCCTGGTGGGCTTCGACGGCCGGGTGCGCTGGGTGCGCGCCCGCACGCAGCGGCGTGACGCGGCCGACGGCATCGCCATCGACGGCATCGTCTCCGACGTCACGGAGGCCCGCCAGCGCGACCGGGCCATGACGCGCTTTCGCGCGATCGTCGAGGCGTCGGGCTCGGCGATCTCACTGCTGGACCTCGACTGGCAGGTGCGCTGGATGAACCCGGCCGCGCTGGCGCTCACGGGGCTGGACCCCGACACGGCGGTCGGCACCCCCTACCTCGAGCTCGTCGGCGACGAGGCGCGCGCCGATCACCTCGCGACCGAGCGCGCGTGCGTCGCGCGCGAGGGCCGCTGGTCGGGGGAGAGCGTCATGCGCCCCGCCGACCGCCGCCGGCGCCCCGTCGCGGTCGAGGCGACGAGCTACCTCATCGAGCATCCCGTGACGGGGGAGCGGCTGGGCATCGCGTGCATCCGGCGCGACATCACCGCGGCCCGCCGGCTCGGGCGGGAGCACGAGGCGATCGGCAACGTCGCGACGGCGATCGCCTCGGGCGCCGGCCGCGCCGAGATCTACGAGACGGCCTGCCGCGAGGCGGCGCGCCTGCTCGACGCCGACGCCGGCGGCATCGCGGTGCGCACGCCGCGCGGCGATGCCCGGACGGTCGGCACGTGGCGCGCCGCCGACGCCGACGACCGGCTCGAGCGGACCATCGGCCGCCTCGCGGCCGGGCTCCGCGCCGGCGACGGCCCGCGGTCCTTCACGGTCGGCGACGGCCATCACGGGGCGGGCGCCGCGGTCGTCGTCGACGGCAAGCTCTGGGGCGTGATCGCCGCGTGCCGGGCCGGCGTGCCGTTCACGCCGGAGGACGAGCGGGCGCTCGGGCAGCTCGGCGGATTGGTCGGCACGGCCGTCGGCGTCGCCAACGGCCGCGAGCAGCTCGTGCGCCAAGCGACGACCGACGGTCTCACCGGGCTGTGCAACCACCGCGCCTTCCACGACCTCCTGCGCGCCGAGGCGGCGCGCTCCAACCGCTACGGCCGCAGCGTCGCGATCGTGGTCCTGGACCTCGACGGCTTCAAGGGCGTCAACGACCGCCACGGCCATCAGGCCGGCGACCAGCTCCTCCAGGCCGTCGCCCGCGCGCTCGAGACCGTCGTGCGCCGCACCGAGGTCGTCGCGCGGCTCGGCGGCGACGAGTTCGCGCTGCTGCTGCCCGAGACCGACCTGGAGGGCGCGCACGCCACGGCCGAGCGCGTCCGGGCCACCGTCGAGGCGCTCCCGGCGGCCGCGGCGCACGGCGTGACCGCATCGGCGGGTGCCGCCGACCTCGGCCAGGCCGAGAGCGCCGACGAGATGATCCGCCTCGCCGACGGCGCGTTGTACTGGTCCAAGGTCCACGGTCGCAACCGCGTCGCCACCTACGACCCCGAGCGCACCGAGGCGCTGTCGGCGCAGGAGCGGGCCGAGCGCCTCGCCCGTACTCACGCGCTGGGCGCCGTCCGCGTCCTGGCGCGCCTCGTCGACCTCAAGGACCCCTCGGCGCATCGTCACTCCGAGCGCGTCGCCGAGCTCGCCGTGCTGCTCGCCGAAGAGCTCGGCTGGCCCGAGGAGCGCCGGGCGCTGTTGCGCGACGCGGCGCTCGTGCACGACGTGGGCAAGGTGGCGATCCCCGACGGGCTGCTGAGCAAGCCCGGCGCGCTGACCGGCAGCGAGTACGAGCAGGTCAAGCACCATGCGCCGGCCGGCGCGCAGATCGCCGCCGAGGCGCTCGACCCCGAGCAGATCGACTGGATCCGGCATCACCACGAGCGTCCCGACGGCGGCGGCTACCCCGACGGGCTGGCCGAAGCCGCGATCAGCGAGGGCGCGAGCATCCTGGCCTTCGCCGACGGCTGGGACGTCATGACCAGCGACCGCCCGTACAAGGCCGCCAAGGCGGCCGCCGACGCGCTGGCCGAGTGCCGGGCGCTGGAGGGCCGCCAGTTCGATGGCGCGGTGCTGGCCGCGTTCGAGCGGCTCGTTGCACGAGGCGCCGTCGCGACCATCATCTAAGGTCCGGCGATGCTCGCCATCGCCTTCTACGACGTCGTCCTCTCCGTCCACGTGATGGCCGTCGTCATCGCCTTCGGCGTGACGTTCGCCTACCCCGCGTTCGTGCCGTGGGTCCGCAAGGCGCATCCCGCGGCGATGCCCGCCGTGCACGAGGTCCGTGACCGCGTCGGGCGCCTGGTGATGTCGCCCGGCATGGCGGTCGTGCTGGTCGCCGGCATCTACCTCGCCAGCAAGGCCGACGCGTGGTCCAAGGTCTGGGTCACGGTGCCGCTGGTGATCCTGATCGTCATCGGCGCGCTCGGCGGGATGTTCTTCACGCCCAACGAGCGCCGGCTGGCGGAGCTCTCCCGCCGCGACCTGGCCTCGGGCGGCGCGCTGAGCCCCGAGTACGACGCGCTGCTGGCGCGCGTGCAGGCCGTCGGCTACGCGACCTCCGCGCTCGTGCTCATCGCGATCTTCTTCATGGCGGCCAAGCCGTAGGCGGGCGGGCGGGTAGGTCGGCGCCTCAGGCGACGAGGTAGTAGCCGACCATCCCCTGCTCCATGTGGCTCATCACGTGGCAGTGGTAGAGCCAGCGTCCCGGCGCGTCCTCGCGGAACCGGACCCGGAGGCCCTGCGACGGGTTGAGGTCGGGCGCGTCGACGTTGGCGCCCGCGGCGTCCTGCCAGCGGTGGCCGTGGATGTGGAACGTGTGCAGCTCGCTGCCGAGCGTCAGGACGTTGAACGCGACGTCCTGGCCCACCGCGGCCCGCGGCGTCGGCGTGTTGCCGGCGTAGGCGCGCCCGTTGATCGCCGAGAACGCCTTGCGCGTCTTGATGTCGGCCGGCATGTACATGTGGAAGAAGATCGTGTGCTCGACGTCGGGGCGCGGCTCGTCGCGCGGCCGGATGACGATCGCCCCGAACAGCCCGAGGTTCGTGGACATCATCTCCATCGGCCCATGGTCGTGGTACGGCCACACGCCGACGGCGTCGTCGCGGACGACCCACTCGTACGTGAACGTCTGGCCGTACTGCACCGCCCCGCCGGGCGGCGTGTACCGGCCCACGTACGTGCCGTCGTTGGCCGGCGTGTAGGCCACCCCGTGCGGATGCATGGTGTGGGCCATCCTGTAGGTCTTGTCCTCGTTGCGGAAGTGGATGCGCAGCGTGTCGCCGGGCGCGGCGCGCAGGACGGGGCCCGGGATGCCGGCGTTGTCCCCGACGCCGCCGGGCGGCAGCGGCGCGGCCCAGTTCGGCGTGCACGCGACGTAGGCCAGCGCGTCGTAGGCGACGTTCTTGATCGTGCGGTTCTTCCAGTCGTCGTGCTTGGTCGGCACGATCGACCACCGCACGTTGCGGGCGGCGACCCAGTACTCGACGACGCCCGGCTCCGGCGCCTGCGCGGTCCGTGCGGCCGGCGCACGCTCGGCGCGAGCCCCTCCGGCGACCGATCCGCCGGCCGCCAGCGCGACCGATCCCGTGCCGAGGCGGCACAGGAGGTCGCGCCGCGACAGGCTCACTTCGGCGCCTTCTTGACCACGACCGTCATCGTCATGGTCTCGTGCTGGGTGCAGTAGAGCTTGTAGGTGCCGGTCAGCTTGAAGCGGCGGACGTACTCGCCGTCGGCCTGCGTCGGCGAGTGGAACTGCTCCGGGCCGCTGTCGACGTTGACGTCGTGCGACGTGAAGCCGGTGTTGCGCCACACCCACTTGATCTTGTCGCCGGCGTGCAGCGTGATCGTGCCAGGGTCGTAGTAGTCGGAGGACACGCCCACGGTGCGCGTCTTGCCCGTGAGCGCCTGCTGGTGGCGGTGCTTGGCGGCCGCCGGCGCGACCGCCGGCAACACGCCCACCGCGCCCGCCGCCAACGTGGCGGCGAGCGCGGTGACCTGAACGACGTGCTGCTTCATGGCGTGACGGTGATCTTCCCGACCATGAACGTGTGGATCGCGCAGAAGTACGTGTACGTGCCGGGCTGGCTGAACGACACGGTGAACTTCTGCGGGAACGGCGTCTTCGGGTCGCCATCGAGCACCCCGGAGTTCAGGAACCCGTCGCCGTGGTTCGTGCCGTCGTACGCGACGGTGGTCCCGGGCGGGTCGCTCGGGTAGGCGTACTTGGGATCGAACGCGAGGGTCGGCGGGCCACTGGTGCCCGTTCCCGGGAGCGGCCCGACGAACGTCTTGTCGGCGAGCTTGCCGGCGGCCTTGACGTCCTGGGCGAACGTGAACGTGTGGTCCTCGCGCGTCCCGGGCGTCATCTCCAGGGTGACCGGCGTGCCGACCTTCGTGGTCAGGCTCGAGGGCGTGAACCGCAGCAGCGTCGGGCCGTTGCTCGAGTCCGGACCCGCCGCGACGGTGGTGGGCCCGAGCGCCGGCTTGGCCTTGTCGAGCTTCTTGACCGTGGTGATCGCGGTCGTGAGTTGCTTCTTGACGCGAGCCGCGTCGGCCTTCGCGCTCGGCACGGCGCTGCCCTTGGGCACGACGGAGACCGTCGCCTTCATGCCGGGGTGCACGGCGCAGTAGTACGTGAACGTCCCGGCCTTCGGGAACTTCACGACGAACGGCTTCGGCGGGCCGGAGCCCTGCGGGAAGCCGGAGCCGACGGGCTGACTTCCGGTGTAGGCCTTGCCGCTCCCGGTGCCGAGGCCGACGACCGCCGGGATGACCGGGATGCCCTGGCCGTTGAACCAGAACGGCGCGCCGGCCGCGTCGTTGACGCCGGTGGCGGGATGCGCCGGATCGGGCACCGCGAGCGGTGGCGAGCCATCGCCCTTCTTCGGGAAGTTGATCGTGTGGAAGCCGGCGATCCGGAACGTGATCGCGTCGCCCGCGTGGACCTTGATCGCGGTGGGGAAGAAGGCGTTGACGTCAGCGTCCTTCGGAACGCCCTTAGGCGGCGCCTTCAGGGGCGGCCCGGCGGAGACGACCTTCGTGGCCGCCGAGGCCACGCCAG
This sequence comes from Baekduia sp., assembly GCA_033855515.1. Taxonomy (GTDB): domain Bacteria; phylum Actinomycetota; class Thermoleophilia; order Solirubrobacterales; family Solirubrobacteraceae; genus Baekduia. The sequence goes on along the minus strand of JAWVGD010000035.1, from coordinate 1,091 downwards.
GAACGGCGAGGCTGCAGAGGACGGCCGCGAAGGCGACCTTGGAACTGCGGTGCACGGCAACTCCCAAGTGGCAGATTGGCAGGGGTGACAATTTGGACCGGGCCCGCTCCCGCTAGGACACCGCGACGAGCACCGTAGGACCGTGTGAATCGTGCGTGAAGGGGGGCTGTCCGTACATCGGGGAGTTCCCTGAACGCAGAGCCAGGTACGGGTAGCCGAACCTGGCGCGGGACATCGCTTGCAGCGCCCTGTTCCGGCAGGGATCGCGGCGGGCGCGGGCGAATCCCCCTCCGATGTCCGAGCCCCGAGCGCAGCGCACCCTCGTGAAGTCCCCGCCCGAGCTGTGGGCCGAGATCAGCGACGTCAGCACGCTGGCGCGCCACCTCGGTGAGTTCGGCGACATCCGCATCACCCGGCTGGAGGCCGAGACCACCGTCGTCTGGGAGGGCGACCGCGCGTGCGGCACGGTGAAGCTCGAACCTTCGGGCTGGGGAACGAAGGTCACGATCACGGCGGCCGCGGTGGAGGCTCCCGAGCCCGAGCCAGAGCCGGCCGCCGTGGCCGCAGAGCAGGAAGGGACCGGGGATGCCCCCACCGAGGTGGTCGCCCTGGAGGACGAGCCGGAGGTCGTGGCCGCGCTCGAGCTGGAGCCGGAGGTCGTGGCCGAGCCCGTCGCCGAGCCCGTGACCGAGTCCATCGCGCTCGTGCCCGCCGGGCCGCAGGCTCGACGTGGGCTCCTCGCGCGGCTGTTTCGCCGGCGCGCCGCCGTGGTGGCACCCGAGCCCGTGGCGATCCAGCCCGAGCCGGAGCCCGCCGAGGCAGATCCCGAGCCGGTCGCGGTCGAGCCCGAGCCGGAGCCGGTGGCCGAGGCCGAGCTCGCGGCCGTGGCCATCGAGCCCGAGCGGGAGCCCGCCAAGGCAGATCCCGAGCCGGTCGCGGTCGAGCTTGAGCGGTTCGACGAAGTCCGCGTCGAAGCGGTCCTCGTGAGCGTCCTGGACGACCTCGGCTCCGCTCACCACCGCCCCTTCTCGCGCGGCTGAGCTGGGCGCGGCGCGGGCGGCGGCCCCTGCGAACTAGAGTTCGCCGCCGCC
>JAWVGD010000034.1:0-11185 GCA_033855515.1 Baekduia sp. | reverse complement strand
AGCTCCAGCCGACGGGTCTTCCGCGCGAGGGTGCGCTCACGACGGATGCGATCGATCGCCCGGTTGCGCGCGGTCATCACCAGCCAGGCCCCCGGGTTGTCCGGGGGCCCGTCCTGAGCCCAGCGCTCGGCCGCGATGGCGAATGCCTCCTGTGCGGCGTCCTCGGCGAGCTCGAAGTCGCCGAGGTACCCCACGAGGGACCCGAGGACGCGGCCCCACTCGTCGCGGAAGATCCGGTCCAGCAATCGCTAGCGCTCGACCAGCGGTCGTACCTCGACCGAGCCGCCGAGCCGTGCGGCGGGCATCCGGGCCGCGAACGCCAGCGCCGCGTCGAGGTCGCGCGCATCGACGATGTAGTACCCGCCGAAGATCTCCTTGGTGTCGGCGAACGGCCCGTCGGTCAGCAGCATCTCACCGTCCTGTACGCGGACGGTGGTCGCGGTCGTCGCGGGCTGCAGCTGCTCGGCACCGAGCACGCGCTCGTCGTTCACGAGCTCCACGTACTCGGCCGTGATGGCAGCGAGCTCGTCCTCGCTGAGCTGCTCGTACCCGCCGACACGCTCGTTGATGAGCAGGGCGTACTTCATCGTCGTCTCCTCGAGTCGCGCATGGACGGTTGACGCTAGACGCCGGCTGGGGCGTTCGCGTAGGCGGCGACCAGCCACGCGCCGTCTTGCTTGGTCAGGACCCACGTCGCGTGCACTTCGCGCTCGGCGGGCACATCGGTCTCTCCAGCCATCAGGATCCCAGCTTTGCTGATGACGATCGCCGTGTCCTCGCCGACGATGCGGAAGTCCACCGGCTCATCGACCGCCGTGGAGCCCTTCAACGGGCCCTGGAAGCCGGCGGCCATGGAGTCGCGGATCGCGGACTTGCCGATGTGCCGCACACCGGGCATGACGACCGTCGCGTCGTCGCGGTAGACGGCCGCAAACGCATCGGCGTCGTTGTCGGCCCACGCGGCGTAGACCTCGGTGAACACGGCCCGGACCTCGGCGATCGCTTCGTCCCGCTCGATGGTGGATTGCTCGGTCATGTTGGTTGCCTCCCTCGTCGGTGCTCGACCGCGGCCGGTCGAGCAGGCTTGTCGTCGATACGACGAACAGACCGGCGCGGAGGGGACAGCGCCGTCTGAGTCGCTGCTCGACCGCCTTGACAGCCGCGAGGATCTGGCCAACCCCGGCGACACGAGGGCGTCGCCAGTGTCGAGGACGGCGTGGCACGCCTTCAGTTCCGGGCGCAGATCGGTCTGCCGGACTTCTTGATGAGATGAACGCGTACTGCCGGGCCTTGCCACTCTGCGATCCGGGAAACCACCAAACCGAACCGTCACACCGAGACGACAACGCATGACTACGCCACCATCGCCACCTGAGGCGGAGCGGACCGACGGATCACCCGTCCAGATCGGCGCTCTCGTCCCGCTGACTCGGCCTGGCTGGGTCGAGGCAGGCCAACACTTGCTCGCTGGACTCGAGCTGGCCGTTCGCGACGTCAATGACGCCGGCGGGATCGCCGAAAGACCACTCGAGCTGGTGGTCCGAGACACCGCGGCTGATCCACAGAGGGCCGCGGCGGCCGTCGATGAATTTGCTGGCCTGGGCGTGGCTGCCTTGGCGGGGGAGTATCACAGCGTCGTCGCTCGCGCCGCTGCCGCCAGGGCCGACGCCCTCGGCCTGCCGTTCCTCTGCTCGTCGGCGGTTCTCGACGCGCTGACCGAACAGCCAACGGAATGGGTCGCGCGCCTCGCCCCGGCGCAGTCCCACGGCTGGCAGATCTACGCAGACTTCCTCCTCAGCGCGGGCCACAGTCAAATCGCCCTAGCAGCCGAGCCGAGTGTCTACTGGGCATCCGGGGCCCGCATTCTGCGGGACTACCTCGCTCCACACGGCGGCACCGTCATCGAACTCGACGTGCGCGCGCTCGCCCCCACGGCCGTGTGCGACGACCTCGTCGACCATCGTGCGACAGCCCTCCTTCTTCTGGTCGGCCACCCGGAGCCGGCGGTGTCGATCGTCAAGTCTGTCCGCCGCGACCAGCGCCTCGCCGAGATCATGATCGGTGCTCCGGCGGGGCAACCGGAGTTCGCCGAATGGGCGACGTTGCTGGGCGACGACCGCGCCGCGATCCCGTTCTTGCGCTACCTGCCGGAGCGCCTCAGCCCACTCGGTGCACGAGTCGAGACGGCCCTCCGCGAGCGGCTGGCCGAAGCGCCGTCGTTCGTCGCCTTCGAGGGCTACGACACGGTCGCCGTCCTCGCCGATGTGCTGCGTTCTCACGGCGTGGACCGTGCGCGCATTGCCGAATCCTGGCCGCGCGTCGCCGTCGAAGGCACCCGCGGACAGATCCAGTTCTCCCGCACGCCCGGCATCAGCGTCTGGCAATGGGCTTGGACGCCAATCCAAGTCGTTGATCGAGATCCGGCGGAACCCGATCGCTTTCGGATCCTTCACGCCGGCTGAGAGAGCCCGGAGGTCCGACTGCCCAGCCGCGTGGCGAGTCTCGTCTGCGGGGTGTCAGCGCGCGAGCGCGGCCCGCAGCACCGCGACGTCCCGCGCCAGACGTTCCTCCGGGATCGGCCCCGGCTCGGGATCCGGGAACGGAAAAGGCCAGCCAGGCCGCGGGTCGTCGGCGTAGCGCGGGACGATGTGCGTGTGGAGGTGCGGGACGCTGTTGCCGAGCAAGTTGTAGTTGAGCTTGACCGGCGCGAAGGCGTCCTGGAGCGCGCGCCCCACCGCAAGCACCTCGCGGCCATAGATGGCCGCCTCCTCGTCGGCGAGCTGGGTGGGTTCGACGACGTGACGCCCGCGCCACACGACCAGCGTCAGGCCGCGTTGCACGTCGGCGCGAACGAGATAGGCGTCGGAGACCGCGCCCGCGAAGATCCGCACGCCCCACGGCGCCTCGTCCGGTCGGCCGTCGGTGCACGACGGGCAGCCGTCCCCCGCGCGCCACGCGTAGAACTGCTCCGACCACTTCATGGTTGCAGCGTACTCATCGTTAGGGTGCACTCATGCCAGAGCACGCGCACGACCGGCGCGCAGGCGGCACCGGAGCGCTCCGGACACCGCCGGTGCAGGAATGGGACTCGTGGCCGTTCGAGGGCGGTGTGCAGCCCAAGGCGCTTCGTGCGCCGGAGCCCGAGCCGCCCCGGGACGGCGAAGGCGACCGACCGTGCGAAGCGTGCGGCAAGGCCGACGCCGAGTACACCTGGACCGACGAGCGCTGGCGGCTGCAGTCGTTCCCGCCCAGCGGCCTGCCGTTCGTCGCGATCCTCGAGCCGCGCGAACACGTGGACGGCCCGCGCGACCTCTCGGACGTGATGCTGGCCGAGATGGGGATCATGCTCGCGCGCGTCGAGCGCGCGGTGCTGGCGGTCGAGGGCATCGAACGGGTCCACATCCTGCGGTATGGCGAGGGTGCCGCCCACCTGCATTGGTGGTTCATGGGCCGCCCCACCGGTCTGAGGCAGACCGCCAGCGGGTTCGCGATGATCTGGGACGACGTGCTTCCGCCGACGCCCGACGACCGCTGGCGCGAGAACATCGCAACGGTCGTGGCGGCGATGAGCACGGCCGGGCTCTGACGCCCGATCGACGATCTGGGGCGGAGGAGTGATCGCTGGGTGCTGCCGCGCCGGCGCCGCGTCGAACGCCGCGACCGTGTACGCCGCCTGACCGGCCGGCCTGGTCTCCAGCCGGACGGGGAACCGTGCCCACCATGACCGGATCGACGGTGCTGATCACGGGCGCGACCAGTGGCATCGGCCGCGCGACGGCGCGGCGCTTCGCGGGCCCAGGCGTGAACATCGCCCTCGTCGCCCGCGGCGACGACGGGCTGCAGGCCGCGCGCGCCGAGGTCGAGCGCGCCGGCGGCCGGGCCCTCGTCCTGCCGACCGACGTCGCCGATGCGGACGCCGTCGACGCGGCCGCCACGGCGGCCGAGGAGGCGTTCGGCCCGATCGACATCTGGATCAACAACGCCATGGCCACCGTCTTCGCCTACCTCTGGGACGTATCGCCCGACGAGTTCCGGCGAGCCAACGAGGTGACCTACTTCGGCTCGATCTGGGGCATGCAGGCCGCGCTGAAGCGCATGCGCCCGCGCGACCGTGGGACGATCGTGCAGGTCGGCTCCGCCCTCGCATTCCGCGGCGTGCCGCTGCAGGCGCCGTACTGCGGCGCCAAGCACGGCATCCAAGGCGTGTTCGAGTCCCTGCGAACCGAGTTGCGCCACACGGGCTCGAAGGTCCACCTCACCGGCGTGCATCTGCCCGGCGTCAACACGCCGCAGTTCGAGCACGCGCGCGACAAGCTCGACGAGGTCTCGATGCCGGTCGCGCCGGTCTACCAGCCCGAGATCGCGGCCGACGCGATCCATTGGGCGGCGCACCACCGGCGGCGCGAGATCTACGTCGGCGTCCCGACCGTCTACACGATCTGGGGCAACAAGCTGGCCCCGTGGCTGGCCGAGCGCTATCTCGCCGCGACCGCCGTCAAGGGCCAGCTGAGCGACCGGCCCAAGAGCCCCGACCGACCGGACAACCTCTTCTCCCCCGTGCCGGGCGATCCCGGCGCGCACGGGCCCTACGACGAGAAGGCGCACGGGCGCAGCGTCCAGCTCTGGGCGACCAAGCACCGTGGTGCGGTCGCCGCGGTCGCCGGACTCGCCGCGGCGGCGGGCGCGGCGGCGAGGTCGCGCTGATGCGCCTGGACCAGGTCAGCGACCAGTGGTGGAAGAACGGCGTCATCTACTGCCTGGACGCCGAGACGTTCCTGGACACCGACGGCGACGGCGTCGGCGACCTCGCCGGCGTCGCGCACCAGATCGACTACCTGGCCGGCCTGGGCGTCACCTGCCTGTGGCTGATGCCGTTCCAGCCCAGCCCGAACCGCGACGACGGCTACGACGTCGCCGACTACTACGGGGTCGACCCGCGCCTCGGCACCCTCGGCGACTTCGTCGAGCTCGTGCGCACCGCGACCAACCGCGGGCTGCGGGTCGTCGTCGACTTCGTCGTCAACCACACCTCCGACGAGCATCCGTGGTTCACGGAGGCCCGCAGCGCCCGCGACGCGCCGCGGCGCGACTGGTACGTCTGGCGCGACGAGCCGTCCGACCAGCCCGAGGGCCTGTCGTTCCCCGGGCGCGAGAACAGCAACTGGGCGCTCGACGAGCGCACCGGGCAGTACTACCTGCACCGGTTCTACAGCTTCCAGCCGGACTTGAACATCGACAACGACGCGGTCCGCGAGGAGATCGCGCGGATCATGGGTTACTGGCTGGCGCTGGGCGTCGCCGGGTTCCGGATGGATGCCGTCCCCGCGCTGCTCGAGACGGCCGGCCTGCCCGGCGGCGGGCGCGGCGACACGCGCGCGTGGCTGCGCGACCTGCGGCAGTTCGTCACCCGCCGGCGCGGCGACGCGATGCTGCTCGGCGAGGCCAACGTCGACCCGCAGCAGCTGTCGCAGTACTTCGGCGACCACGGCGACATGTTGCACATGGAGCTCGGCTTCCTCCTCAACCAGAGCCTGTGGCTCGCGCTCGCGCGCGGGCGCGCCGAGCCGCTGGAGATGCTGATCCGCACGCTGCCGTCGCTCTCGGCCGACTCCAGCTGGGCGACGTTCCTGCGCAACCACGACGAGCTGACGCTCGACAAGCTGACCGCCGGCCAACGGCAGGAGATCTTCGACGCGTTCGGCCCCGACGAGGACATGCAGCTGTACGGGCACGGACTCCGGCGGCGCGCCGCGTCGATGCTGGGCGGCGACGGCCCGCGCCTGCGCGTGGCCTGGAGCCTGTTGTTCGCGCTGCCCGGCACGCCGATCGTCTTCTACGGCGACGAGATCGGGATGGGCGAGAACCTCGCGATCGAGGACCGCTACGCGGTCCGGTCGCCGATGCAGTGGTCGGCCGACCCGCACGGCGGCTTCACCAAGGCCGACGAGCCCGTTCGTCCGCTCACCGAAGGCGACTTCTCACCGAAGCATGTCAACGTGCACGACCAGCGCCGGGACCCCGGGTCGCTGCTGCGGTTCATCCAGCACTTGATCCTTTCGCGCCGCGAGCGCCCGGAGTTCGGCTGGGGCAGCGTGACGCTGATCGAGTCCGAGGCACCGTCGCTGCTGTGCCACCGCTGCGACTGGCAGCGCAGCACGGTGGTCGCCGTCCACAACCTCGGGGAGGAGGACGCGACGGCCACGCTCGAGCTCGGCAAGGACGTCACCGGCATCGACGACGTCCTGGAGGGCCGGTCCTTCGACGTGCGGGACGGTGGCCGACTCGAAGTCGAGCTCGGCGGCTACGGCTACTTGTGGCTGCTGGTGCGCCGCGACGGCGACCGACGCCTCAGCTGACGGCCGCCACGACGCCCTCGCCGCCGCGCAGCTGCGCCGGCGCAGGCTCGTCGCGGTCGCGGTCGAGGTGCGTGCTCAGCCGAGTCCGCGCACCCTCGGGCCAGGCGGTCGGGCGCGGCTCGGCGCTGAAGTTCAGCGCGACGACGTGGCACTCGCCGCGATGGTACGTCAGGACGTCGGGGTGATCCGCATCCGCGTCGGCGAACGCGATCGCGCCGCCCTGGAGGTCGTCCTCCTCCCGGCGCAGCGCGAGCAGCGCGCGGTACAGCGCCAGCACCGAACGCGGATCCGCGCCCTGGGTGGCGGCGTTGACGCGCTCGGCGTCGGCGGTCATCGGCAGCCACGGCTTGCCGGCCGTGAACCCGGCGCCCGACCCCGCCACCGTTGGCGGCGCCCACGGCAGCGGCGCCCGCTGCGGATCGCGCCCGTCGACGTCCACGACCCGCTCGGCGGGCACCGGGACGTCGGCCAGCCCCAGCTCCTCGCCCTGGTAGAGGAACGGGGTCCCGCGCAGCGTCGCGAGCAGCATCGCCGCGGCGCGCACCGCGTGCTCGCCGTGGCGCGAGGCCAGGCGCGGGTAGTCGTGGTTGTTGAGGCACCACGCGGGCCAGGCCGGCGCGTCGAGCAAGGTGTAGAACTCGATCAGCGAGCGGCGGAAGGCGCCGGCGTCCCACGGCAGCTCGAGGAAGTGGAAGTTGTGGGCCAGGTGCAGCCCGGCCGGCCAGTTCACGTAGCGGGCGACGTCGGCCTGCGTCGGGAGGTGCAACTCGCCGACGGCCAGCCGATCGCCGTCGAACTCCTCCAGCACGCCGCGGATGCCGGCCAGCCGGCCCTGCATCGTCTCCCAGTCCTGGTCGTGGCGACGGCCCGGCTCGTCCTCGCCGAAGTGCGGGTCCTTGGCGATGCGGTAGAGCACGTCCATCCGGAAGCCATCCACGCCGCGGCGCAGCCAGAAGCGCAGCACGTCGTGCATGGCCGCCTCGACCTCCGGCTCGTCCCAGTTCAGATCGGGCTGCTGGGGCAGGAACGAGTGCAGGTAGTAGTCGCCGCCTGCCTCGTCGCGCGTCCACGCCGGACCGCCGCGACGGAACTGCGCCTGCCACCCGTTGGGCCGGTCGCGCCAGACGTACCAGCCGCGCCGTCGCGGGTCGGCGAACCACGGGTGCTGATCCGACGTGTGGTTCGGCACCCAGTCCAGGACCACCCCCAGCCCGCGGGCGTGCGCCGCGTCGATCAGCGCGTCGAGGTCGGCGAGCGTCCCGAACACCGGGTCGACGTCCTGATAGTCGCTGATGTCGTAGCCGAAGTCGGCCATCGGCGAGCGGTAGAACGGCGACAGCCACAACGCCTCGACGCCAAGCTCGACGAGGTGGTCGAGCCGGGCGAGCACCCCCGGCAGGTCGCCGACCCCGTCGCCGTCGGCATCGCAGAACGAGCGCGGGTAGATCTGGTAGATCGCCCCGCGTTGCCACCACCGAAGCACGGGGTCGCATCATGGCAGCGCGCGGGCGAGGGTGGCACCGACCACCCCTTGGGGGTCTACCTGCGCGGCCGCCGGCGCGGGACCTTCCACCTTGTTCGACGAGCACCCACCGCGTCACCCGGCGCGCCCCCGGAGCTCGCGTCTCGACAAGGAGTACAGAGTGTCTGCCTCGAAGCGGGTCATGCATCACGGAAGCGTCGCCGTCGTCCTCGCATCACTGGTCGCACTCGCGCCGGCCGTGCCGGCGCACGCCGCGACGGCGTTCACGGTCGACGATGCGTCCGACGCGCCCGACAGCGTCGTCGGGGACGGCGCGTGTGCGTCGGCCCAGGGTCGCTGCACGCTGCGAGCCGCCGTTCAGGAGGCCGACAAGGCCGCCGGCGGGGCCGAGGTCAACCTCCCCAAGGGCCTGGGGCCGTTCAAGCTGACCATCCCGAGCGGCGCGGAGGCCGACCCCGCGTCCGGGGACAGGATCGACGGTGCTGCCGGGGACCTCGACATCTCGGGCACCGTGACGGTCACCGGCGCGGGGGCGACCGAATCGGTCATCGACGGCGGCGGCGCCGTTCGCGTCTTCGACGTCCACACCGGCGGGACCCTGAACCTCAAGGGCGTCGACCTCGTCAACGGCAAGGCGGACTACGACGGCGCCACGGGCCACATCCACGGTGGCGCGATCCACAACCACGGGACACTCCACGTGGCCAACACCGCGATCAACGACAGCGCCTCCGCGCAGGGCTGGGGCGGCGGCGGGATGACGAACGCGGGCGGCGCGACGGCCACGCTGGACAGCGTGACGGTCGCGCGGAACAGCTCGCCCCTGGCCGGCGGCGGCATCGAGAACCTGGGCACGATGTCGATCACGAACGCGACCGTGACCGACAACCGCGCGCCGGCGTTCAAGGGCGGCGGCATCTGGGCGAGCGGCATCGCGAACGTGACGAACAGCATCGTGGCGCAGAACAACTTCGGCGGCGACTGCTCGACCGACAACTCGGCGATCCGGTCCCTCGGCCACAACCTCGAGGGCGACGGGACGTGCGTCTTCCCGCAGCCGTCCGACGTCAAGGGCCCCACCGGGTTCGCGACCGGCACCGGGCCGCTGTTCTACGCCCTGGACGCCAACAGCCAGGCGGTCGACGCCGGCGACCCGCAGAACTGCCCGGCCCAGGACGTCAGGGGCGTCGCGCGGCCTCAGGACGGCAACGGCGACGGCACGGCGGTGTGCGACATCGGCTCCTTCGAGCGCGAGGCCACCGCGGCACCGCCGGCGCAGCCCAAGGATCCCGCACCGCCCGCCGGGGATCCGGCGCCGCCGGCGCCGGCCAAGGATCCCGCGCTCTCGATCCGTGACGCCGAGGTCGTCGAGGGCAACTCGGGCACGAAGCAGGCGCACTTCACGGTGTCGCTGTCGAGCGCCGCGACGCAGAGCACGACCGTGCGGGTGGCCACTGCCGACGGGACGGCGCGCGCCGGCTCGGACTACCGCAGCCGGAGCGCCACGCTGACCTTCGCGGCGGGCGAGAAGAGCAAGACGTTCGCGGTCCAGGTCATCGGCGACAAGCGCGTCGAGCCGGACGAGACCTACAAGATCAAGCTCTCGTCGCCGAGCGGCGCGACGATCGCCGACGGGCAGGCGATCGGGAGGATCCGCAACGACGACTGAGCGGATCGGAACACAGCCCCAGGCCGGTCGAAGCCCCCGCGGAGACGCGGGGGCTTCTCGAGTCGGCGGCGATCTCGCAGTCGCGCCGGCCTTGGCGGCCCGGCCAGCGCAGGAGGCGGATGGAGCTCCTCGCCCGGCTACCGGTCTGACGGTGCCGCCTCCAGGGTGCGTCCGAGGTTGTTGAGGATGTTGCCCCACCCGTGCTCGTGCGCGCGCACGGCCTCTTCGTCCCACAGGCCGCTGTGGGTGAAGCGGACCGTGGTGACGCCATCGCGCTCCTCGAAGTCGAGCTCGATCAGCGTCCGCCTCGTGTCGCCGTCCCAGATCCAGGTGAACGCCAGCCGGGTCGGCGGCTCGATCTCGGTGTAGCGGCCGCCGCCGCCGTACTCCACGCCCTTGTCCGGGTCGAGCATGACGACGCGCACGACCCCGCCCACGCGGAGGTCGACTTCGGCCTCGGTCGTCTCCCAGTCGCGCTCGGCCTGCCACCAGCGCCGGATCACCTCCTCGCTGGTCCACGCGCCGAAGACCCGCTCGGCGGACGCCTGGAACGTGCGCTCGATGCGCAGCGTGTTGGTGTTGTCGATCACTTCCCGGGCTCCCGTCGGCGGCGAACGCGCAGCATGAGCCACGCGCGGGCGACAAGCAAGCCGGTGCCCGTGCCGGCCAGCGCCGGCAGCATCTCCTCCACGGGCACGCCTCCGACGTGCGCGATCACGAGCGCGACCTCGAGCCGCGCTGCGAGGCGGCGGCGTCCGAGAGAGCCGCCTCGAAGACGGTGGCCTCGTCGTACTCGTCGTGGAGGTTCCACCACTGGTAGGCCGGGGTCTGCGGGTAGCCGTCAGGCGAGTCCACCCACTCCTCCTGGCGCCCGAGCGCGGTGATGTCGAGGTAGCTCCAAGCGCTCCCCAGCGCCTCGTCGCCGCGCTTGTCGACGAAGTACGTGCGGAAGATGTCGTCGCCGTCGCGGAGGAAGGCATTGGTCCCGTGCCACTCGTCCACGCCGAAGTCCGCGTCGAAATCGTCCGTGATCGTGTACCACGGGATGTCCCAGCCCATCCGCGCCTTGAGGCGCTCGATATCGGCCTGCGGCGCGCGCGAGACGTTCGCGAACGTCGTGTCGCGGGAGTTCAGGTGCGCGAGATGCGCGACCTGGTCGGCCATGAACGAGCACCCGCGGCAGCCGCGATCGGGCCAGCCGTCGACGCCCGGCTCGAAGAAGAAGCGGTAGACGACGAGCTGGCGGCGCCCGGCGAACAGGTCGAGCAGGCTCAGCGGGCCGTCCGGGCCCTCGAAGCGGTAGTCCTTCTCGACGGCCAGCCTCGGCATCCGGCGGCGCTCGGCCGCAAGCGCATCGCGGGCGCGAGTGAGCTCCTTCTCCTTCACCAGCAGCTGCGTGCGCGCGGCGTTCCACTCCCGCGGCGACACGATCGGTGGCAGGTTCATGGCGATCCTTCCTCCTTCAGGTACTCATCGACGACATCGAACAGGCGCCCCCACAGGGCGCGCTGGCGATCCATCCAGTCGGCCGCGACGCTGAGCACGTCCGGCTCGAGCGAGCGCCGGTGCGTGCGGCCCTCGATCACGCGTCTCACGACGCCGGTCTCCTCGAGCACCTTCAGGTGCTTGGAGATCGCGGGCTTGGACACCCCGAACCCGCCGGTGGCCTCGCCGACG
>JAWVGD010000033.1:0-16402 GCA_033855515.1 Baekduia sp. | reverse complement strand
CGGTGGACCGTGTCGACCGGATCGACGGGAGCGCGCGTCGGCTCTCCGAACGGGTCGCGGCCCGGGTTGCCCACCGTCCAGAGGCCGAAGGTGAAGCGGTGCTCGGGCCGTGGCGTGATCGCGTCGCCGTCGCTCGTCATGGCGGCATTATCGGCCATGGGTAGGCTGACCGACATGGACACGCGGACCCTTGGACGCACCGAGCGCGACGTCTCGGAGATCGGCTTCGGCGCCTGGCAGATCGGCGCCGATTGGGGCGACGTCGACGAGGATGCCGCGATGGCGACCCTGCACGTGGCCGCCGATGCCGGCGTCACGTTCTTCGACACGGCCGACGTCTACGGCGACGGCCGCTCGGAGCGGCTCGTGGGCCGCCTCCTGCGCGAGCGCCCAGGGGAGCCCATCACGGTCGCCACGAAGATGGGCCGGCGCCTGGACCAGACGGTGGAGAACTACTCCCCGGAGCACTTTCGGGCCTGGAACGACCGGTCGCGCGAGAACCTCGGCGTCGACCGGCTCGAGCTCGTCCAGCTGCACTGCCCGCCGACCGACCTGTACTACCACCCGGAGGTCTTCGAGGACCTCGAGGCGATGGTGCAGGAGGGCCGGATCGCGCGCTACGGCGTCAGCGTCGAGCGGGTCGAGGAGGCGCTGAAGGCCATCGAGTACCCGGGCGTGGCGACCGTGCAGATCATCTTCAACGCGTTCCGCCAGCGGCCCGCCGGGCTCTTCTTCGCCGAGGCCGCGCGGCGCGGGGTCGGGGTCATCGTGCGGGTCCCGCTGGCCTCCGGCCTGCTGTCGGGCAAGTACACGCGCGAGACGACGTTCGCGGCCGACGACCATCGGAGCTTCAACCGCCACGGCGAGCAGTTCGACGTCGGCGAGACGTTCGCCGGCGTGCCGTTCGAGGAGGGCCTCGACGCGGTGGAGGAGCTGCGCCCGCTCGTGCCCGACGGCGCGACGCTCGCGCAGCTCGCGCTGCGCTGGATCCTCATGCACGACGCCGTCTCGACGGTCATCCCGGGCGCGCGCTCGCCCGAGCAGGCCCAGGCCAACGCTGCGGCGGCCGGCCTGCCGGCGCTCGACGACGCCGCGATGGCGCAGGTCGCCGACGTCTACCGACGGCGCATCGCGCCGTTCGTGCACCAGCGCTGGTAGCTCGCCCACCGGCGGCTGCGCCACGGGGTCCGGCCGCCGGCGCACGCGGCGCCGGCGGCCGGGCGGCCGGGCTCAGCGGTGGCCGCTGCCGGAGGCCGTCCCGAACCCGTAGATCGTCGACGTGGCGTAGGTCTGCCCCGGCCGCAACACCGTCGAGGGGAAGTTGGTGTTGTTGGGGGAGTCGGGGAAGTGCTGGGTCTCCAGCGCCAGCCCGTCGCCCTGGCGGTACTGATGACCGCTCGTCCCGTACAACGACCCGTCGAGGAAGTTGCCGGAGTAGAACTGCAGCCCCGGCTCGGTGGTCGAGATCGTGAGCTCACGCCCGCTGCCGGGGTCGCGCAGGCGAGCGGCCTCCTGCAGCCCCTTGTCCCCCGAGCGCCGGTCGAGCACGAAGTTGTGGTCGTAGCCCTTGCCGATGACGAGCTGGGGATGGTTGTCGCGGACGCGGTCTCCGATCGCCCGGAAATCCCGGAAGTCGAACGGCGTCCCCTCCACCGGGGCGATCTCGCCCGTCGGGATCAGCGTCGCATCCACCGGCGTGTACTTGCCGGCGTCGATCTGGAGCTCGTGGTCGTAGATCGTCCCCGTGCCCTCTCCCGCCAGGTTCCAGTAGGCGTGGTTGGTGAGGTTGACGATCGTCGGCTTGTCCGTCGTCGCGCGGTAGTCGATGCGCAGGTTGTTGCGGTCGTCGAGGGTGTAGAGCACCGTGACCGACAGGGTCCCCGGGTAGCCCTCCTCGCCGTCGGCGGACGTGTAGGTCAGCCTCAGGCCCGCCGACCGGCGGTCGCCGGTGACCGGCTTGGCGGCCCACACCCGCTTGTCGAAGCCGCGCAGACCGCCGTGCAGGCTGTTCGGGGTGTTGTTGATGGGCAGCTGGAAGGACTGGCCGTCGAGCGTGAACTGGCCGTTGGCGATGCGGTTGCCATAGCGGCCGATGAGCGCGCCGAAGTACGGGTTGCTCTTGAGGTAGGCGTCGCTCGTGTACCCCTTGATGTCGCCGAACCCGAGCGTGACGTTCGCCGTGTCGCCGTTCCGGTCCGGGACGTTGACGGCCTGGAGGGTGCCGCCGTAGGTGAGGATCGAGACCGACATCCCGTTCTCGTTGCTCAAGGTGTAGCGGTCGATCGCCGTGCCGTCGGCCAGCTGGCCGAACGGGGCCTTCTCGATGGAGGGCGACTGCGCGCTGCGCGCGCTGTGCATGTGCGTGTGCGCGGTCCTGGCCATGGCGGACGGGCTGATGAGCGCGCCGGCCGCGAGGGTCAGCAGGATCGACCCCAATGCCCGGAGGCAGGGCCGGAGAGGTGCTGCGGACATACTCGTTTCCCTTCGTGTCGGACGGGTCAGGCGGTCGTGAACTCGACCCCCGATGCCTCGCAGAACGCCAGCCAGGCGTCTGCGTGCCGCCCCGGATTGAGCACCTGGTGGTGCGGGCCGCCGAGGCGCAGCCATGCGTCCATGCAGTTCCGCACGCCCGAGTCCGGACGGAAGAACCCGTACGGCATCTCGAGTGCCGGGAGCTCGTCGGTGTCGAGGACCTCGCCCTCGGACACCACGAGCCGGAAGCGTGAGCCCTCCAGCGCCACCAGGGTGGCCAGCGTGCACGGCCCCGGCCGGTACTGGAAGAGGAACGTGGGCGGATCGGCGAGGCCGCCGATGCCGAGCGCGCGCTTGATCAGGCGCACCGGGCGGTCCTCGCGCGCCAGGACCCAGTTGCCCTCGCCCATGTGGCTCATGAGGATCGCGTCACGGGCGAAGTCCATCGCGTACATCTCGGTGAACTGCGTCGGCCCGAGCAGGACCTGGGTCGCCGACATCAGCGCCGCGGTGACCGCGTCGCCCTCGGCGGCGAAGGCATAGCCCTTGGCCATGAGGCTCGAGGCGGCCGCCAGCGGCAGCCGCGCGAACCGCCCGTCCTGCGCGATGGCGCCGAAGTGCGTGGAGTACGCGCCATAGCCGCCCGCGCGCAGCAGCGCCTCGAGGCCGAGCTGCATGCGGGCGTGGTCCTCGCGCTCGTCGTCGTCGAGGCGCGGGTCGACCTCGAAGCGCTCGTCCTCCTCGGCGATGAGCGCCCGCACCGCGTCGTCGCCGACCGCGAGCGCCGCGCGATGCAGGTCGCCTGTGGCCAGCGCGTCGACCTGCGGGCCGAGCGTCCGCAGCAGCGCGTGCTCGTCGACGCGGATGTCGCCCATGCCGTTCATCGCGTAGCCGACGATCCCGACCTTCAGCGAGCGCCAGCGGGTCACCGCCGCAGCCGCCCGCGCCCACCGCCCGACCGACGCCTGCAGCTCGGGGCTGCGCCAGTCGCCGGTGACGACGTCGAACGGGCGGCCGGCGCGCACCATCGCGTTGGCGGTGTCCTGCGCGCCGTGGATGCCCTGGTTGTAGGTCAGGTCGGCCATGTCCCAGGCGCCGGTGACCTCCGGCTCGGGCTGGATGTTGGCCAGGCACACCGGCATCGGCGCCTCGGCGAGCACCCGCGCGACGTGCATCGCCGGGCCGTAGGTGAGCATGACCACGAGGAGGCCGTCCAGCTCGTCGGCGCCGAGCGCGGCCAGGGCCTGCTCGGCGTCGCGGCGGTTCTTGACGGGTGCCCCGACCCGGACCTCGGCGACCTCGGCGAGCGCTTCGGCGACCTCGTGGGCGTAGCCGGCCTGGCGCTCGGTGATGCCCGGGAGCATCTCGTCGTACAGGTCCTGCATGATCCCGAGCAGGCCGATCCGCGGCCGGCGCCGGGTGCGCTCAGCGCTGTCCGTAGACATGCTGGTAGCGGTCATAGAGCGCATCGATGTCCTCCTCGTGGAGCGGGACGGGATCGCCGAGGGTCCGGGCCAGGTGCACCGTGCGGGCGACGTCCTCGCACATGACCGCTGCCTTGATCGCATCGCGCGGGCCGCGCCCGAGCGTGAACACGCCGTGGCTGCGCATGAGCACCGCCGGAGACCGGTGCGCGGCGAGCGTCTCGACGACGCCGCGGCCGATCTCCTCGTCGCCGATGCGCGCGAAGGGCCCGATCGGGATCTCGCCGCCGAACTCGTCGGCCATCGCGGTCAGGACGCAGGGGATCGCCTCGGCGCGCGCCGCCCAGGCCGTCGCATAGGGGCTGTGGGTGTGGGCGACGCCGCCGACCTCGGGCAGATGCGCGTAGACGTAGCCGTGGGTCGCGGCGTCGCTGGAGGGCGTCAGGTCGCCCTCGACCAGCACGCCCTGGAGGTCGCAGACGACGATCGCCTCGGCCGTCAGGTCGTCGAACGCGATGCCGCTGGCCTTGATGACCATCAGGTCCTCTCCGGGTACCCGCGCCGACAGGTTGCCGCTCGTCCACGCCACGAGGCCGTGACGCGGGAGCTCGGCGTGCAGGCGGCAGACCTCGCGCCGCAGCGCGGCGATCGCGTCAGTCATGGACGACCTCCGCGACCGGCACGTGGCGCAGCGCGTGCATGACGTCGTCGCCGCCACGACCGAAGTGGTCGTGCAGCCTCGAGTAGTGCCCGTACAACGCGTCGTAGGCGGCGACGCGGGCCCCATCGGGGACGTGGACCTCGCGCCGCACGCGGCCCATGGCGGCCGAGGCGGCGCGGACGTCGGCATAGTCCCCGGCCGCGACCGCCGCATGGATCGCCGCGCCGAGCGCCGGCCCGTTCGCGGAGGCGATCACGTGCAGCGGCAGCTGCGTGACGTCGGCGTAGACCCGCATCACCAGCGGGTTCTTGATGAGGCCACCGGCGACGAACAGCTCGCGGACCGGGACGCCCGACGCCGCGAATGCCTCGAGGATCTTGCGGGTGCCGAACGCCGTCGCCTCGACCAGCGCCCGGTAGATGTCGGGCGCACGCGTGCCCAGCGTCAGCCCCAGGATCAGCCCGCTGAGCTCGTGGTCGACCAGCACCGAGCGGTTGCCGCTGAGCCAGTCCAGCGCCACCAGCCCGTGGGCGCCGACCTCCTGCTCGGCGGCCAGCTCGCTGAGGTGCGTGTGCACGTCGACCCCGCGCGCGCGGGCCTCGTCGTGGTAGCGGGGCGGCACCGCGTGCTCGACGAACCAGCCGAAGATGTCGCCGACGCCACTCTGGCCGGCCTCGTAGCCCCAGAGGCCCGGCGTGATCCCGCCGTCGACGACCCCGCACATGCCCGGCACGACGGCCAGCTCCTCGGCGTTCATCACGTGGCAGGTCGAGGTGCCCATCACCGCGAGCATCTGGCCGGGCCCGATCGCCTGGGCGGCCGGCGCCGTGACGTGGGCGTCGACGTTGCCGACCGCCACGGCGATGCCGGCGGGCAGCCCGGTCCACGCTGCGGCCTGCTCGGTGAGGCCGCCGGCGCGCGAGCCCAGCGCCGAGAGCGGCCCGGCCAGCTTGTCGGCGACGAAGCCGGCGAAGCGCGGGTCGAGCGCGGCGAGGTACTCCGCCGACGGGTAGCGGCCGTCCTGGTGGATCGCCTTGTAGCCCGCGCTGCACGCGTTGCGGGTCTCGCGGCCGCAGAGCTGCCAGACGATCCAGTCGCCCGCCTCGACCCAGCGGTCGATCGCGTCGTAGACCTCCGGGGCCTCGTCGAGGATCTGCAGGGCCTTGGCGAACTCCCACTCCGACGAGATCCGGCCGCCGTAGCGCAGCAGCCAGGCCTCGCCGCGCCGGTCGGCCAGCGTCGTGATCCGCTCGGCCTGCGTCCCCGCGGCGTGGTGCTTCCACAGCTTGGGGTAGGCGTGCGGCTCGCCGGCGAAGCCCGGCGTGCGGCACAGCGGCGTGCCGTCGGCGAGGACCGGCATCGGCGTCGAGGCGGTGCACGCCGTCGCGATGCCGACGACGTCGCCGGCCGCGACGCCGGCCGCCCGCAGCGCCGCCGGCACCGCCTCGCGCAGCACGTCGAGGTAGTCCTCGGGATCCTGCAGCGCCCACTGGGGCGGCAGCGGCGCCCCCGTCGCGGGAAGCTCGTCCTCGATGACGCCGTGGGCGTACTCCTGCACCGCCGAGCCGAGCTCCGCGCCGTCGGCGACGCGCACGACCAGGGCCCGTCCCGACAGCGTGCCGAAGTCGACGCCCACGACGCATCGCTCGCTCACGGCCGCCCGCTCCGCGTGCCGATGATGCCCCGCCGGCCGACCGGAGGAGGAGCCCCGGCCGACCGGCGAAGTTCGGCCGCGGGCATCAGGACGCGGGCGCCGGGGCTCATGGCTCCGGCTCGGCCAGGACCGCCGCGCGGGCCCGGCGGTACTCGTTGACCACGATCTCGTTGAGCTCCTCCACCGACGTCTCGGCGGTCGGCTTGTCGTAGGTGATCTCGCCGTCTTGGATGAGGTTGACGCGATCGCACGACTCGAGGACGTGGACGTAGTTGTGGGCGATCATGATGATCGAGACGCGGCCCTCCTTCCGCAGCCGGGCGACGAGGTCGAGGATCATCGCCCCCTCCTTGGCGCCCATCGCCGCCAGCGGCTCGTCGAGCAGGATCACGTCGGCGTCGGAGTTGACGGTCCGAGCCACCGCGATCGCCTGGCGCTGGCCGCCCGACAGCCGGGCCACGGGCACGTCGACGCGCGGGATGTTCACCCCGATCGCGTCGAGCGCCTCCCGCGCCTCGCGCTTCATCGCGCGGTTGTCCAGGAACGGCATCGGGTGCCGCAGCCGCTCCCGCTTGAGGAACATGTTGTGGTAGACCGACAGCTCGTCGATCAGCGCCAGGTCCTGGTAGACGCAGTCGATCCCCAGCGAGCGGGCATGGTCGACCGACCGCAGCTCGGTCTCCTCGCCCTTGATCATCAGGCGCCCGCCGTCGGGCTTCTGGAAGCCCGAGATGATCTTCATGAGCGTCGACTTGCCCGCGCCGTTGTCGCCGAGCAGGCCGAGGACCTCGCCCTTGCGGAGATGCAGGTCGATGTTGCGCAGCGCGGTCACCGGCCCGAAGCGCTTGCTGACGCCCTCGACGCGCAGGACGTCGTCGGCGGCGGGCGAGACGGCCCCGCTGCGCCGCGGCTCAGCCGCTCCGTTGCGCTGATCAGCCACGGCCACTCCCCTTTCGGACGCGCCCCACGTAGACGTTGATGATCATCGCCACGATGATCGCGATGCCGAGGATGAAGTCGAGGTAGTCGGCGCTGATGCCCTGGAGCGTCAGGCCGTCGCGCAGGACGCCGAGGAACAGCGCGCCGAACAGCGCGCCGATCGCGGTGCCCTCGCCGCCGGTCAGCAGCGTGCCGCCGATCACCGCCGCCGAGACGGCGCGGAACATCGTCTCCGACGCGCCCGCCGTGTCGGGCGTCACCGAGCTGGCGCGGACCGCCTCGAAGATGCCGACCAGGCCGGCGAAGGCGCTGCAGATCACGAAGTTGCGGATGACGACCAGCCGGACCTTGACGCCCGCCTCGCTGGCGGCGAGCTTGTTGCCGCCGACGGCGATCGTGTACATCCCCCAGCGCGTCATGCGCAGCAGGAACTGCACGCCGAGGACGATCACCAGCGCCCAGAGGAGCTCGGAGTACACCCCGCCGCCGAAGATCTTGGCGAAGGTCCCGATCTCGTTGACCTTCTCGGGCAGCGTGATCGTGTGGCCGTTGACCACGTGGCTGACGTTGACGGTCTTCGACGTGACCTCGGCGCCGGGCATGGCGACCGGTGCCGCGTGGGAGATGATCAGCGTCAGCCCGCCGACGCCCAGCAGCGTGCCCAGGGTGGTGATGAACGAGGAGACCCCGATCACCTCCGTCACCACCCCGTTGAGGATGCCGACCACTGCGGCGCAGGCCAGCGCCAGGAGCAGGCACGGCACCAGCGGGAGCCCCCACTGGTTGAACTCATAGAACATGAACGGGCTGAACAGGAAGACCGAGCCGATCGAGAGGTCGATCTCCCCCGAGATCATGAGCAGCGCCTCGCCCGCCGCGAGGATCGCGAACGGCGCGAAGTACGGCAGGAGCGTCTTGAAGTTGTCGGTGGTGAAGAAGCGGTCGGTCTTCAGCGAGAAGTAGAGGATCGCCAGCACCGTGACGACGACGATGCTGCCCTCCCGCAGCGTCAGGAAGCGCCGGGCGAACCCAACCGCCCCCGGCCGGGCGGATCCGGCGCCGGGCGGAGAGGCGGCCGGAGCGCTGGCGGGGGCACGCCCCCCGCGGTGCAGGACGGGCATCGGGCTACGCCTTGGCCACGCCCGCCGATGAGGACGAGCCCTCGTAGCGGCTCTTGGTGGTGTTGTACGGGCCTACGGTCGTCTTGTCGAGGAACTTGAGCCCCGTGTTGACGTCCGCCGCGCCGGTGAGCGTCCCCGACTGCTTGTGGAGGAACAGCTCGAGCACGGGCAGGAAGCCCTGCAGGTAGGGCTGCTGGTCGATCGTGAAGTCGATCTGGTCGTCGGCGAGCAGCTTCTGGGTCACGGGTGTGAGGTCATAGCCGCCGCCCTTGACGCCCTTGGTGCGGAGGCCGTGCTTCTGGATGACCTGCGCGAGGCTCTGGGTGCTGCCCGCGTCCACGGCGAACAGGCCCTTCGTGTTGGGGTGGCCCGACACGTAGGCGTCGATCGTCGAGAGCTCGGCCGGGACGGCGGCCCCCGTGGCGACCGTGTGCGGCGTGATGCCCTTCCCGGTCTTCTTCAGCGTGTCGAGCGCACCGTCGATGCGGGGCTGGATGTTCGCCGACCCCGGCGTCGCGATGAACAGGGCCACGTCGCCGTTCTTGACGAGGTTGACGATGTGGTTGCCCATCTCCTGCCCGGAGACGAACAGGTCCTGCCCGATGTAGGCCAGGCGGCCGTTCGACTTCGAGTCGGCGTTGTAGGCGACCACCGGGATGCCGGCCTTCATCGCGGCATCGGTCGGCGTGTTGAAGGCCTTCTCGTCGACCAGTGCGACCGCGACGCCGTCGACGCCACCGGTGATGGCGCTGTTCATCGCGTTGACCATCTCGTTGACGTTGCTGTTCTCCGACCCGGTCCACTGGTAGCTGCAGCCCAGGAGCTTGCAGGCGTCCTCGGCGCCGTACTTCGTGGGGACGAAGAAGGGGTTGGTCGTCACGTGATTGACGAACGTGAACTTGAGCTTCTTCGACGACCCGCCGAAGACCGCGCCGCCGCCCGAAGACCCCTGGGCGTTCGCGGTCGTGGTCGTCGTCGTCTTCGAGCTGCTGCCGCAGGCCTGCAGGATGGCGGCGGCCAGGCCGGCCGCGCCTCCCGTGAGCGCCGCCCGGCGGCTGAAGGCGCGAAGCCGCGACTGCGGTGTCGGCTCCTCGCGCTCGTCCGCCCATTCCAGGCGCTCGAGGGCCTCGTGGACCGGCTCCAGGTCTGACACCGAACTCCTCCTCCGTTTCAGGGGCCCCACCGGTCTCGGTGGGGTGCACGGGTTGCCGGCGGCGCCGGCGCGGCAGGAGGTTCAGGCCTCCCGCCTCGGCGATGAACCCATGGCGCGCGGGGGGAGTCAATACTGCGTTCTGCTATTGAGAACGGCGGGCCGGCGATGCCGCCGCGGGCGCCCTCAGGAGGCCGCGGCGAGGTCCCGCTCACGCTGCAGGATGCGCGCGCGGACCAGCTCGGAGGTGCGGGCCGCCGCCGCCACGAGCGCGCGCGTGTAGCTCTGGGCCGACCGCCTCCAGCGCTCGGCCGGCACCGACATGCCGACGGCGGCGATGGCGGCGCCGCGGGCGTCGCGGATCGGCGCCGCCACGCCGCAGGTCAGCGGGCCGTGCTCTTGGTGCTCGTGGGCGTAGCCCTGGCCGCGCACCGCAGCCAGCTCGGCGGCCAGCGCGTCGAGCGTGACGATCGTGTGCCCGGTCATGCGCGGAAGGCCGTCGCGCTCGAGGCCCGCGCGGACGGCGTGCCACGGCCGCTCGGCCAGCAGCACCTTGCCTGCGCCGGTGCAGTGGATGGGCAGCTCCTCGCCGACCGTCCACGGCGCCAGGGCCGCCGGCGGCCGCCCGGCCACGGCGGCGATGCAGATCGCCCGCTCGGGACCCCAGATCGCCAGATGCACCGTCTCCCCGTAGCGGATGGTCAGCGCGCGCATCACCCGCGCGGCCTCGCGACGCACGTCGCTGGTGTCGACCAGCAGGGAGTTCAGCGCGACGATCCGCCAGCCGAGTGTGTACCGGCCGGGATCGCCCCGCTGCAGCAGCCCGATGTCGGCGAGGCTGACGAGCAGCTCGTGGGCCTGCGACTTGGCGATGTCCAGTTCGTGGGCCACCGCGGTCGCGCCCCATTCTGGGCGCGCGGAGCTGAAGAGGTCCAGGACCTGGCCCGCGCGGTTGACGGTCTGGAGCATGGTCAGCCACCCCCACCGGCCGGCGGCGGCCCGCTGCTGCGGCGCACGATGAGCTCGGGCGCCACCGTCACCCGCGTGAGCAGCGGCGCCCCGTGCTCGATCTCGCGCAGGAGCACGTCGAGGCTGCGGCGCCCGACCTCGTCGAAGTCCTGGCGCACGGTGGTCAGCGGCGGCGTGAAGTACTCGGCCTCGGGGACGTCGTCGAAGCCGACGACGCTGAGCTCACCGGGGACCGAGCGGCCGCGTTCGTGCACCGCGCGCAGCAGCCCGAGTGCCATGTTGTCGTTGGCGACGAACACCGCGGTGAGCTCGGGGTGGTCCAGGAGCCCGCGCGCCAGCTCGTGGCCCGACCGGGCGCTCCAGTCGCCCACCAGCGGCGGCGGGACCGGTGCGCCCGCCTCGCGCAGCGCGCTCTCCCAGCCGGCGACCCGGCGCTGCGCCTCGAGCCAGTCGGCGGGGCCGGCGATGTGCCAGACGGTGCGATGGCCGAGCTCGAGCAGGTGGCGCGTCGCCCGCGCGGCGCCGTCGAAGTGATCGACCTCGACGACCGACAGCGTGTCGGGCCCGGCCTCGGCCACCACGACGGGCGGCCGGGGCGGCAGGTCGTGCAGCGCGGCGACCGCCGTCTCGTGCGGCGCGATGACGACGATGCCGTCGACGCCCTGGTCGCGCAGGCGCTCGAGCGCCCCGAGCACCGACTCGCGCGTGAACGAGCGCAGGCTGACGATGATGATGAAGTAGTCGGCCTCGTGGGCGGCCCGCTCGATGCCCAGCAGTGTCGAGGCGGGGCCGTGGAGCGTGGTGTCGAAGCTGATGACGCCGATCGTGCGGGTGCGGCCCGTGACGAGCGCGCGTGCCGCCGAGTTGGGGCGGTAGTCGAGCGTCTTCATCGCCGCGAGCACCCGCTCGCGCGTCTCCTCGCGCACGCTGGGGCTCTCGTGCAGGACGCGCGAGACCGTCTGGTGCGACACGCCGGCCAGGCGGGCGACGTCGGACATCACTGCTGAGCGCGATGGCGGTTGGCTCTGACCCATTGACCCGTGACGACGCCGCGCCCACTGCGCCGGCGTCATCCTCCCGTGGCGCGATGTTAGCGCTCACATCGACCGGCAGTCAACCACGGCGTACGCTGGCGACGTGGACCTCGACGCTTCGCCCACGGCGGGCGAAGATCTCGCCCCCGCTCCGTTCTCGGTGATCGCCCTGGTGGCGTCGGCCGGTGGCCTGGACGCGATCATCCGCGTGCTCACGACGCTGTCCGCGGACCTTCCGGCGGCGCTGCTCGTGCTCATCCACCAGGCCCCGGAGCGCGTCAGCCACCTGGTCGACATCCTCGGCCGCCGCTGCGCGCTCCCGGTGCAGGCGGCCGGAAACGGCGAGCCGCTGCGGCCCGGCACCGTGATCGTGGCACCGCCCGGCGAGCATCTGCTGATCGCCCCCGGGCCGGCGACGGCCCTGATCACGTCCGGCGCGGCGCCCCCGAGCCGCCCGTCGGCGGATCTGCTGCTCGCCACGCTCGCGACCGCCGTCGGGCCGCGCGCGATCGCCGTCGTGCTCTCCGGCGGCGGGCACGACGGCGCGACGGGCGCGTCCGCCGTCCACGGCTTCGGCGGCACCGTGCTCGCCAGCGACGAGGCGTCGTCGCAGTCGTTCTCGATGCCGCTGGCCGCCATCGAGCGCGACCACGCGGTCGATCACATCGTCGCCGTCGACGACATCGGCGCCCTGCTCGGGACCCTCGTCGCCGCCCCGGCGCGGTAGCCGGCCGGCTCAGCGTCCGGCCGCGCCGTCCTTCTCGGGCTCGAGCACGAAGATCTCGAACGCGCGGACGGGGTCGAACATGATCTGGCTGTGGTACGTCAGGACCTTGCGTCCGAGGAGCTCCTCGATCGCGGCGGTGGTCGTCTCGGTCATGGTCTCCTGGAAGCTCAGCCGGTAGGCGCGGACGAGGTCCTGCTTGCCGTCGTGCAGCAGCGTCTCCTCGTTGGCCGTCAGGCCGCCCTCCATCGCCACGAAGACGTAGTCGTCCAAAAACCACGCCTTGGCGGCCGTCGGGCCCCGCCCGTAGTACTTCTTCTTCATGCCGACCATCGCGTTGGCCACGGCCGCCCGCATCGATCCCGTCCGGGCGTCGGCGACGTCCTCGCCCACGGCCGAGAGCAGGTCGGCGGCGGGGCCGTGCGGCGTCGGTCCTGGCGTTCTTGGAGTGGCGCTCATGCGGTTCTGCGTACCCACCGGGAGCGCGGTGCAGGCGCCGTCGGCGGCGGTTTTCCGCCACCGCGCAGGGGCAGCCTGGTCCGCGCGACCGACCGCCGTGCATGCGCCGCGACAGCGCCAGCTACGCTGACACGCGCGATGACCGCAGCAGAGGCTCCCCGCACGTGCGATGGGCACGACGGCTACCGGCATGAGGCGTTCTTCTACGAGGGCGCCGAGGAGTTCATGGCCGGCGTCGTGCCGTTCATCCGCGCGGCGGTGGCAGCCGACGAGCCGATCCTGGTCGTCCTCGGCGCACCGAAGATCGCGGCGCTGCGCGAGGCGCTCGGCGCCGACGCCGAGCGGGTGCTCTTCGCCGACATGGCCGCCGTCGGCGACAACCCCGCGCGGATCATCCCCGCCTGGCAGCAGTTCCTGGACGAGCACGGTGGCGGCGGGCGGCCGATGCGCGGCATCGGCGAGCCGATCTGGGCCGGTCGCACCGCCGCCGAGCTCGTCGAGTGCCAGCGGCACGAGGCGCTGCTGAACATCGCGTTCGCCGATCCGGACTTCTGGCTGCTGTGCCCGTACGACATCGCGGCGCTGCCGACCGAGGTCCTCGACGAGGCCCGTCGCAGCCATCCGTTCCTCCGCGACCGCGACAACGCCCACGCGAGCATGACCTTCGCGGGACCCCAGACGCTGGCGGCCCCGTTCGATCGCGCGCTTCCCGAGCCGCCCGCCGACGCCGAGGCGCTCACCGTCAACCGCGGGAGCCTGGGCGAGGTCCGCGCGGCGGTCGCCCTCCGCGCCGCCGCCGCCGGGCTGAGCGCCGACCGCGCGGCCGACCTCGTCCTCACCGTCAACGAGCTGACCACCAACAGCGTCCGCCACGGCGGCGGGTACGGGACGCTGCACGTCTGGGCCGACGCCGGCGCCGTCGTGTGCGAGGTGCGTGACCAAGGCCGCCTCGACGATCCGCTCGCCGGGCGCGTCGCGCCCTCCCAGGCGACCGAGGGCGGTCGCGGGCTGTGGATCGCCAACCAGGTCTGCGACCTCGTGCAGATCCGGTCGTTCGTCGACGGCGTCGCGGTGCGGGTCCACCAGCGCCTGGGCTGAGACCGCGACCGCGCGGGTAGCCCGCAGCGATGTCCCCCACCGATCTCGCCGCCCCCGAGAGCGTGGTCTGCATCTGCTGCGCACGCCGGGCGCGCTGAGCCGCCATGCCCGAGATCACCGTGACCGTCCGAGACGATGGCGGGGCCTACGTGGCGCTGGTGGTCGGTGACCCGCCGGCCGTCCGGCACTCGGTCGCGCTCGACGTCCTGGAGGCCGCCGACACCGTCCCCGCCCTCGATGGCCTGGTCCTCGACTTCGACAACTACGGCCGCCTGGCCGGGATCCGCGTCACCGGCGCGGCGGACTCGGTCCTGGCCCCGTCGCTGCTCGATCAGGCCGCCCGCGGGTCGTAGGAGAGCGGGTCGTAGGGCAGCTCGGGGTGCTCGCCCGGCGCCGAGAGGTCGTAGGTCCGCATCCGCCCCGTGGCCTGGTCGAACGCGACGGCGCGCGTGAGCGTGAACGGCCGCGCCGGCGGCGCGCCGCCGAGCAGCTCGGCCAGGCGGCTGGAGACGTAGCCCATCGCGCTCATCGCTCGCACGCGGCTCGCGAACAGCTCCTGGCCGACGAACAGCGCGTTGTCGCGCAGCGCCTCGGCCTGTGCCGGCGGGAGGTCCTCCAGCGCTCCGGCGTCCTCCTTGGCACGGGCGGCCACCTCGTAGGTCGTGCGGTCGATGATCGCCACGCGCGTGTAGAACCCGTAGAAGACCTGGTGCAGGGCGTCGGCCCGCTCGGCCTCCGGCAGGCCCTCGAGGTAGGTGGCGAGGCTGTCGACCAGCGACGGGACGGCCGCGGCCGTCCCGTCTGGGGCGGCGGCCATCAGACCGGCGACGACGGTCGCGCCATGCCCTCGGCCAGGTCGCCGAAGCCCGGGGCCAGGATCGCGCCCGGCTGGCCGATGATCTGCTCGGCCACCAGCGCCTCGGTCGTCAGCATCAGCGCCGCCACCGAGGCCGCGTGCTGCAGGCTCAGCCGCGTGACGCGGACCGGGTCGATCACGCCCGACTCGATGAGGTCCCCGAACGCCCCGGTCAGCGCGTTGAGGCCGTGGCCGTCGGGCATCTCGCGGACCTGGTCGACGACGGCCTGGCCGTCGTAGCCGGCGTTGGACGCGATCCAGAACAGCGGGTCGGCGAGCACGGAGCGCACGACGTCGACGCCCGCGGCGCGGTCGCCCTCGAGCTCGACGCCCTGAAGCGCCCGCTCGGCGCGCAGCAGCGCGGTCCCGCCCCCGGGCACGATGCCCTCGGACATCGCGGCGCGGCTGGCCGCCAGCGAGCCCTCGGTGCGGCGCAACCGCTCCTTGGTCTCGACGTCGGTGGCGCCGCCGACCCGGATGACCGCCAGCGAGCTCGACAGCCGGGCGCGGCGCTCGCGCAGCGCGTCGACGTCGGACTCGTGCGTCGCCCGCTCCAGCTCGACGCCGATCTCGTGCAGGCGCCCGGCGACCGCGTCGGCGGTGCCGGCGCCCTCGATGAACGTCGTCGCGTCCTCGGTGACGATGACGCGCCGGGCGCGGCCCAGGACCTCGAGGTCGACCTGCTCGAGCGTCAGCCCGGCCTCGGGCGTGATGACGCGGCCGCCGGTGAAGGCCGCGAGGTCCTCGAGGTAGGCGATGCGGCGGTGGCCGAAGCCGGGCGCGCGGATCGCGGTCGCCTCCATCGTACCGTGCTGGTTGTTCTGCACCAACATGCCCAGCGCGGCGCCGTCCACCTTCTCGGCCAGGATGATGAGCGGCTCGGGCCGGCGCATGACCTGTCCGATGGCGCCCATGAGCTCCTGCACGGTCGAGATCGGCTGGGTGGTCATCAACACGTAGGGGTTGTCCAGCACCGTCTCCATCCGCATGCGGTCGCGGATCAGGTACGGCGACATGTGCCCGTTCTCGACGTGGAGTCCCTCGACGAACTCGACCGAGAGGCCGGGCAGGTCCGCCTCCTCGATGCTGACGACGCCGTCCTCGCCCACGCGGTCCAGCGCCTCGGCGACGGCGCGCCCGATGCGCTCGTCCTCCTTGGCGGCGATCGTCGCGACGTGGCTGAGGTGCGCGGGGTCCTCGACGGAGTGCGCGGCGCGGACGAGCTCGGCGACGACCAGCTCGACGGCCTCCTCGATGCCGCGGCGCAGCAGCATGGGGTTGACGCCGTCGGCCAGCACGCGCATCCCCTCGCGGATGAGCGACTGGGCCAGAAGCGTGGCGGTGGTCGTGCCGTCGCCGGTGAGCTCCGACGTCTTGTCGGCGACCTCGCGGACGAGCTGCGCGCCCATGTTGGCGAACTGGTCGGCCAGCTCGATCTCGCGGGCGATCGTGACGCCGTCGTTCGTGATCGTCGGCGCGCCGGTGAGCCGCTCGAGCACCACGTTGCGGCCCTTGGGCCCGAGCGTGACCTTGACCGTGTCGGCCAGCTCGTCGACGCCGGCCTGCAGCCGCCGCCGGGCCTCGTGGTTGAAATGCAGGATCTTGCCCATGCGTACGCTCCTAGGCCGCGCCGGCGGGGACGAGGATGCCGCGGCCCTGGAGCCGCTGACGGGCGTCGTTGTTGAAATGCAGGATCTTGCCCATGGCGGTGTCCTCCTAGGCCGCGCCCGCCGGGACGAGAATGCCTCGTCCCTGCAGCCGCCCGTTGTCGAGATCGGCCATCGCGTCGTTGATGGCGTCCAGCGGATAGGTGCTCGTGTGCAGCGTGACCTTGCCCTGCG
>JAWVGD010000032.1:0-5142 GCA_033855515.1 Baekduia sp. | reverse complement strand
GGAGCGGTGGGCTCTGCCGCGGCGACGGGCTCGGGCTCCACGGCGGGGGGCGTCGGGCCCACCCCGAGGTAGTCGAAGACGCCGGTCGGCTGCTCGACCGCGA
Organism: Baekduia sp.; assembly: GCA_033855515.1. Taxonomy (GTDB): domain Bacteria; phylum Actinomycetota; class Thermoleophilia; order Solirubrobacterales; family Solirubrobacteraceae; genus Baekduia. The sequence continues at coordinate 5,039 of JAWVGD010000032.1, read as the reverse complement.
CCACGGGCTCGGCCTCGGCCTCGGCCTCGGGGGCGATCTCGGCCTCGGGCACGGGCCCCGTCAAGGCCTCGGGCTCATCGTCGTCGTACAGCTCGTCGTATTCGTCGTCGTCGAGCACCTCGGGCAGGCGCGGCGCGGCGTCGGCCTGGGGCTCCTCGGAGGACGGCGCAGGCGCGGGCGCGCCGGCGGGCTCCTCCGGGCCCGGGGCGTCGTGGCCTTCGGCGACCTCCGCCGGCGGCGGCGCCATGCCCGCGTTGAAGAGCGCGGCCAACCCCTGCGCCTGGCGCGGCGGCGCGGGGAACAGGTCGTCGACGGTCACGTTGGCCGACCCCGGCAAAGCGTCGATCTCCGGCGACGTCACGGGGCGCACGGCGCCCTCCGGGTACGCCGGCGCCTGCTGGCGCTCGTGGGCCTCGGCGAGCTGCTGGGCGAAGGCGGCGGCGACGCGCGGCCCGGCCGACTCGCCGGGGCGCACCTCGATCTCGATCTCGCGCTTGGCGAAGAACCCGCCGACGCCGCCGCTCGTCGTCTCGCGCCGCGACACGATGACCGCGTCGTCGCCGAGCTCCTTGCGGATGCGCGGGACGAGCTCCTCCAGCGAGCGTCCGCGGTAGGTGAAGGTGTCCTGGTCCTCTGGTGCCATCAGGCAGTCACGACTCCGATCGTCTCCACGCCGATCCCGGGTGCGATCTCGTTATATGCGCACACCGAGAGCTGGGGCAGCGCCTGCTCGCAGAGCCGGCGGAGGTGCCGCCGCACGCGAGAGGAGCAGATCAGCACCGGCCGCCGGCCGCGCGTGACGGCCTGCTCGACATGGTTCGACAACGAGCCCACCAAAGCCTGCGCGCGGGTCGGATCCATCGCCAGGTACTCCCCGTCGGGGGTCTGCGCGATGCTGTCGGAGACCTCCTGCTCGAGGTGCGGATCCAGCGTGATCGCGCGCAGCGTGCGCTCGGCGTCGAGATAGGGCGACACGATCGTCCGGCCCAGTGCCTGCCGGGCGTACTCCGCCAGGAGCTCGGGATCGCGCGTGACCCGGGCACGGTCGCCGGAGGCCTCGACGACGGCGCCGAGGTCGCGGATCGAGACACCCTCGCGCAAGAGCGCTTGCAAGACGCGCTGCAGCTCGCCGACCGACAGGAGATCGGGGATGACCTCGTCGACGACCGCGGCGTTGTGCTCCTTGAGCGTGTCGAGGAGGGTGCGCACGTCCTGGCGGGTGAGCAGGTCGGCGGTGTGGCGGCGGATGGTCTCGGTCAGGTGCGTCACGACGACGCTCTCGGCGTCGACCACCGTGTACCCGAGGGCCTCGGCCTCGGCGCGCCCGGCGTCCGTGATCCAGACCGCGGCCATGCCGTAGGCGGGATCCTGCGTCGGGATGCCGTCGAGCTGGCCGACGGCGTCGCCCGGGTCCAGCGCGAGCTGGTGGCCGGCCATGATGTGCCCGCGCGCGACCTCGGTCCCGCGGACCTTGACGAGGTACTCGTGGCTCTGCAGCCCCACCTCGTCGTGGATGCGGACCGACGGGATGATCGTGCCGACCTCGGCCGCGATCTGGCGGCGCACGGCGCTGACGCGCTGCAGCAGCGAGCCGCCCGAGGAGCCGTCGACCAGCGGGACGAGGCCGAAGCCGATGCACAGCTCCAGCGGATCGAGCGACAGCGCGTCCTGCACCTGGTCGCGCGGGGAGGCGACCGGCGCCGGCAGCGCGGCCGCGGCCGCGGCCTTGGTGACGTCGGCGGCGGCGGCAGCGTCGGCGGCCTTGCCCATCGCGCGGCCACCGAAGAAGAACAGCGCGCCGATGATCAGGAAGGGGATCTTCGGCAGGCCCGGGACGAGCGCGAACGCCGCGATGACGGCGCCGGCGACGAGCGGGGCGCGGCGCTGGCCGCCGATCTGGCTGACGACCTGCGAGCCGAGGTCGTCCGGGCTGGCCGAGCGGGTGACGATGATGCCGGTGGCGACCGAGATCAGCAGCGCCGGGATCTGCGCGGCGAGCCCGTCGCCGACCGACAGCAGCGAGAAGTGCTGGATGGCCTCGCCGAACGGGCGGTGCTGCATGAGCACGCCGACGACGATGCCGCCGACGAGGTTGATGAAGGTGATGAGCACCGCGGCCATCGCGTCGCCCTTGACGAACTTCGAGGCGCCGTCCATCGCGCCGTAGAAGTCCGCCTCCTGAGCGATCTCGGCGCGCCGCTCGCGGGCCTGGTCCTCGGTGATCTGGCCGGCGTTGAGGTCGGCGTCGATCGCCATCTGCTTGCCGGGCATCGCGTCGAGGGTGAAGCGCGCCCCGACCTCCGCCACGCGGCCGGCACCGTTGGTGACGACCATGAACTGGATGACGATGAGGATCAGGAAGATGACGAGGCCGACGACCACGTTGCCGCCGACGACGAACTTGCCGAAGGCCTCGACCACGTGACCCGCGTCGCCGTGCAGCAGGATCAGGCGCGTGACGCTGACGTTGATCGCCAGGCGAAACAGCGTCGTGATCAGCAGCAGCGCCGGGAAGGCCGAGAACTCCAGCGCCTTCTTGACATAGAGCGTCGTCACGACGATCGCCAGCGCGACGGAGATGTTCAGCGTGATGAACAGGTCCAGCAGCATCGGCGGCAGCGGGATGATCAACATCACCACGACCAGGACCACGACGCCGGCGGCGATCAGGTCGGTGAACTTGCCGAGCTTGCTCAGTGCGGACATGGGAGGAGGGGGTCCTAGGCGGCGGCCAGCCGGCGGCGGCCGGCGACCCGGTAGACGTAGGCGAGGATCTGCGCGACGGCCTGGAAGAGCTCTTCGGGGATCTGCTGGCCGACCTCGACCGAGCCGTGCAGAGAACGGGCCAGCGGCGGGTCGGGGACGATCGGGACGCCGGCGTCGGCGGCGATCTCGCGGATGCGCAGGGCCAGCAGGTCCTGGCCCTTGGCGACGACGTGCGGGGCGGCCGACTGGCCGTCGTACTTCAGGGCGACCGAGAAGTGCGTGGGGTTGGTGACGATGACGTCGGCGGTCGGGACGTCGGCCATCATGCGGGCGCGCGCCTGCTCGCGCTGGCGGCGGCGGATGGCGCCCTTGACCTCCGCGGGGAGGTCCTGGCCCTTGCCCTCGTCCTTGACCTCCTGCTTCTCCATCTTCATGGACTTGGCCATCGAGTACCGCTGGTAGACGTAGTCGATGATGCCGATGAGCAGGTAGGCGAACGTGGCGCGCATCGCCATGCTCTTGACCAGCGAGGAGACCGAGCCGCCGAACTGCAGCGGCGACATGCCGACCATCGCGGCGTAGTCGGAGATGTGCGGCAGCAGCGCGCTCAGGACGACCCAGAGCAGGACCGCGACCTTGATGAGGTTCTTGACGAGCTCGACGAGGCTGTGCTTGCCGAAGACGCGCTTGGCGCCCGTCAGCGGGTTCAGCCGCTTGACGTCGGGCTTCAGCGCCTGCGACTTGGGCTTGACGCCGACCTGGGCGAGGTTGATCAGCAGCGCCGCGGAGGCGCAGGCCATGACGACCGGCGCCATGCACGACGCCACGGTCATCCCCGACTGCATGAAGAGGTCGCCGACGGTGGAGATCGTGACCGGGTCGCGGCCGCTGCCGGCGGTGAGCGCGTCGTGCAGGCTGTCGCCGAGGCGCTGCGCCATCGCGGGGCCGGTGATGCCGAGCGTGAAGAGGCCGGCCAGCAGCACGACGGACCCGTTGAGGTCCTGCGACTTGGCGATCTGCCCCTTCTTGCGGGCCTCTTCCTTGCGCTTCGGTGTGGCCTTCTCGGTCTTGTCGCCGCCGGACATCTCAGGCCACCCTCAGCGTCTGGAGCGCGGCGCCCACGTCGGTCTGCAGCTGGTCGGAGATCCAGCCGGCGACGAAGGGCATCGTCGCGCCGATGAGGAGCAGGCCGACGATGACCTTGGCCGGGATGCCGACCTGGAAGACGTTCATCTGCGGGACGACGCGCGTGACCATGCCGAAGGCCGTGTCGGTGAGGATCAGCGCGAGCAGGACCGGGCCGGCGACCTCGATGGCGCTGGCGAAGATCGTCACGAACGCCTTGCCCGTGCCGGCGACGAGGTGCCCGAGCGACGGGTACTGCGTCAGGCTCACGACGTCGTAGGTGCGCCCCATCCCGCGGATGACCCAGGCGTCGCCGCCGATGGCGATGAAGACCATCAGGCCGATGAGGCCGTAGGCGGTGCTGAGCACGGCGGAGTTGTTGCCGTTGATCGGGTCGACGAGGCTGCCGAAGGAGAAGCCGATCGAGGTGTCCAGCAGCGAGCCGGCGACGGCCAGCGCCGCGAAGGTCGCGGCCAAGGTGTAGGAGAACGCCGAGCCGATCAGCACCTCCTTGACCAGCAGCGAGCCGATGCCCATGACGTCGGTCGGCAGGTGCGTGCCGGCGCTGACGACGGGCGACAGGCCGATGGCCAGCGCCACGGCGACGATCCCGCGCACGCGTGCCGGCACCATCTTGCTCGAGAACAGCGGCGCCAGCAGGAACAGCGGCGACACGCGCGCGAGCACGAGGAAGAACGCCAGGACGCGCTGCTCGCCGAAGTCGGAGATCAGCTGCGCGGCGGAGCCTTGGAGCTGCGGGCCCACCTAGCCGACCATGTTCGGGATCGACGACCAGAGCTCGCTGGTGTACGAGAGCAGCTGGTTGAGCATCCACGGGCCGCCGATGACCAGCACGATCGCCATCGCGAGCACCTTCGGGATGAACGAGAGCGTCTGCTCCTGGATGGAGGTGACGGCCTGGATGATCGAGATCAGCACGCCGACGATGAGGCCGACGCCCAGCAGCGGCAGGGAGATCTTCAGCGCCAAGCTCATCGCCTGGGTCGCAAGGGAGATGACGACGTCCTGGTTCATCAGTGAAACGACTCCACGAGCGATCGTGTGACGAGATCCCAGCCGTCGACGAGGACGAAGAGCAGGATCTTGAACGGCAGGGAGATGAAGACCGGGGGCAGCATCATCATCCCCATGGACATGAGGGTGGAGCTGACCACCAGGTCGATGACGAGGAACGGCAGGAAGATCAG
>JAWVGD010000031.1:0-2709 GCA_033855515.1 Baekduia sp. | reverse complement strand
AGGCCGGGTTCGACCCGGACGACCTGCTCGGTGTCGACCGGATGGTCGCCCTGGCCGCTGCCGGTGTCCCCACTGTCGTGAGCAGCCAGCGCCCGGTGATCCCGGGGCTGATCGCCGGTGTGCTCACCGCGCTGGGTGCCGCGGTGCCGCCGGACCTCAGCACCCGCAAGGGTGGCTTCTGGGTCCTCCAGCTGGCTGCGTCTGCCGACGGGTCGGGCGTGCCGGAGCTGGTTTCCGTCGAGCGATTCGAGCCCGTACCCCAGTTCCGCTGACTTCCGGGCGTGCTCCGTGGTCGTCGACCGATCCACCGTGACGGTAGACGTGACATCGACACCGCCCTCGTCCTGGACGATGCTGGAGGGACGGTCAGAAGCGGGTGTCGATGTCCCCCGGCAGCGTGCAGCCCGTGAGTCTCGTCATAGGGCAACCCTTGCCGAGCCTAGTCAGCGGCCGCTACGGGTCGACAAGGAGTTCCCGGTGAAGAGCGCCACGTCCGTCGCGGTGGTCGCCGCTGCCTCGGTAGCTTTGCTCGCTGGCTGCACGACGGTCCAGCGAACCCAGGCGGGACAGTCTTCGAACACGCTGTCGACGCCCTCGACGCCGCCGCCGCAGGGCGAGCGACCGGCGCTGAGCACGACGAAGCCCACCAAGCCAATCAAGATCGCGATCATCGCGATCGAGAACAACCCGTTCTTCGCCCAGGTGAAGAACGGATATGACGCGATCAAGCCCAAGATCGAAGCCACGGGCGGCACAGTCGACTGGATCACCGCCGGTACCGAAGTGACGGTCGACAACATCGGCGCTGCCATCAACGCCGCCGTCGCCGGCGGGTACGCCGCCGTCGCCGCGCTGATGCCCGGCGACGGCATCTGTAGCTACATTCGGCAGGCGACCGCCAAGGGCGTGCTCGTAGCGGCCTACAACGGCAATGCGTCCTGCGCCCAGAGCTCAGGCGCTCTCTTCTTCCACGGCCAGGATCTCCCCGCCGCCGGGGTGGAGGCGGGGAAACTCATGTGCACTGCCACGAAGGGCCTGGCCACCGCGAGCAAGCCCGGCGTCGTCGGCATCGAGACCGAGTCGTTCACGTTCGAAGCCCTCGAAGAGCGCCGGCTCGGATTCCTTGACGGACTCAAGCAAGACTGCCCGTGGCTGACCCAGTCCGGCGGCGGCGTCGAATACCAGGGGTCCACCGACCGGGTGGCGTCAGCCACACAGAACTACCTGACCTCCACGAAGAACCTCGTCGGGATCTACGTGACCGGCGGCAACCCGCAGGTCGCGGCCCAGACGGTGGCGGCGGCGGGCAAGACATCGACGATCAAGGTGATCGGCTTCGACTTCACCGCGGAAAACGTGGAGCAGATCAAGGCCGGGAACATGTACGCAGCCGTCGGCCAGGACCCGTACGGCCAGTCCTACGACACCATCGTCTGGCTCTACAACGCGCTGGTGGACAGGCAGAAGCCGTCACCTGACTACTTCATCCCGACGGCCGCGGTCATCGGGACCCATGCCAACATCGCAACTGTCTCTGCCGGTACTGGGCCATGACGCCTATCGACATGCAGATCGCCGGCGCCGGCGTCAGGTGAGTTCAGCGGGACGCGAGAGAGGGAGCCAGACCTGCATTGTCGTGCCCTCACCCGGTGGGCTGTGCACGGTGATCGTTCCGCCGAGCGCCCGGACCCGGTCGGTGAGCCCGGTCAGCCCGGAGCCGTGGGCGGGATCTGCGCCGCCGATGCCGTCGTCGCGCACGGTCAGCCGCAGGCGGCCGTCCGCCACGTCGGTCGCAACCCAGATGGCGGCGGGTCGGGCGTGTTTGGCGGCGTTGGTGAGCGCCTCGGCGACCACGTAGTAGGCCGCGACCTCGACAGAGTCGGGGAGGCGACCGTCGAGGTTGACGTCGAGTGCGACCGGGAGCGGCGAGCGGCGAGCCAGCGCCTTGAGCGCTGAACCCAGGCCGCCTTGGGCAAGCAACGCCGGGTGAATGCCGCGAGATATCTCCCGCAGGTCGTTCAGCGCCGCGACCAGGCCATCGGCGATGTCGTCCAGCTCGCTTCGCAGCTGGGGCTGTGTCTCGGGGACGCCGGCCCGCGCGTTACGCACGTCGAGCGCCAATGCGACGAGCCGCTGCTGGGTACCGTCGTGCAGGTCGCGCTCGAGGCGGCGGCGGATGTTGTCGGTGGCGCCCACCAAGCGCGCCCGCGACGCCATGAGGTCGGCCCGCGCCTGGGTGTTGGCGATGGCGGTGCCGACGAGGTCGGTGAAGTCGGCCAGCCTCAGCTCGATCCCCGAAGGGAGCGCCGTGTCCGCCTTCGAGAACGCCGTCATCGCGCCCCAGAGTCGCCCCTCCACCGTGATCGGGGCTCCAACGGCCGCACGGATGCCGGCCGCCCGGGCGATTGCGGCCATAGATCCGAGAGCGTCTTCGTAGCCCTCGATGCGCGCCGGCCTGCCGCTGTTACGCACCAGAGATCCGATGCTGCGCCCATCCAGCTCGATCCTCGTGCCCGCCGGGACGATCGTCGGCTCGCCCCAACTGGCGACGATGGTCGCCGTCTCGTCGGCCTCGTAGCGCATCAAGCGCGTGCCGTCGACGTCGAGCAGCCGGGCCACCTCCTCGTTGACCGCGGGGAAAACCTTCTCCGGCGGGGTGCCCTCGGCGACGAGGGTGGCGACCCGGCGCAAGGCTGCCTGCTCTCGGAG
>JAWVGD010000030.1:0-6887 GCA_033855515.1 Baekduia sp. | reverse complement strand
CCGGCCGACCCCGACGGGCCGAGCGTGTCGCCGTAGAGGTCGTGGTCGGCGGTCGCGCCGGTCTGCCGGGCGATCGCCTGCGCGAGCTTCGGGCTGGCCGACGTCTCGGGGAACACCGCGGTGACGTGCTCGCGGCGGATGACCGCGCTCAGGTCGGCCAGGTCGCCGGCCGACGGCTGGGCCTGCGTCGTCTGGGAGGGGATCACGGCGCCGATGACCTTGATGGCGTAGCGCTTGGCGAAGTACGCGAACGCGTCGTGGTCGGTCACGAGCTTGCGCTGGGCGGCCGGGACGCCATCCATGCAGCGCGCGATCCCGCGGTCCAGCGCCTGCAGCCGCGCGACGTAGGCGTTGGTGGCGCGATCGATTCGGGCGCGCGCGCCGGGGTCGGCGGCCACCAGCGCGTCGTGGATCCGGTGCGCGGCGAAGACGACGTTGCGCGGGTCGTGCCACCAGTGGGGGTCGTAGCGCGAGGCCGCCGGGCCGCTGCTCTCGCCGGGGAGGGCGACGGGCCGTCCCGCGCCGGCGTCCAGCACCGTCGGGTGGCCGCCGGCGTTCTTGATGATGTCGCCGATCCAGGCGTCGAGATGGTCGCCGCTGCGGACGACGAGCTCGGCGCCTGCGGTCTCCTGGATGTCCTTGGGGCGCGGCTCGTAGTCGTGCGGGTCGGAGTTGGGCTGCAGGATCTGGGTGACGGCGACCGCGGAGCCGCCGACGTTGCGGACGATGTCGCCGAGCTGCGTCGTGGTGGCGACGACCCGCAGGCGCCCGTCGGCGGTCGTCGCGCCCGAGGTCGATCCGCCGCACCCGCCCGCCAGCAGCGCGAGCGCGCCGAGGGCCGCGGCGGCCAGCGCGCGCCTGCGCGTCCGGCCGCGCGTGGCGCGGGCCAGGGCGGTGAGGGCGAAGACGCCGCCGCCGACGACGGCGATCGTGGCGCCGGGCGGGGCGTTGGTCTGCACCGAGAGCCACAGGCCGGCGACGCCCTCGGCGATGACGAGCGCGACCGTCGCCAGCTGCCAGCGGCCGAGGCGGTCGACGAGCAGCCGCGTGGTCGCCGCCGGGACGACCAGCAGCGCCGTCGACAGCAGCGCGCCGATCGCGTCCAGCGCCGCGACGGCGGTCGCGGCGACGAGCGCGAGCAGCAGCAGGTCCGGCAGGGGCGAGCGGGCGCCGAGCGCGCGGGCGCCGTCGCGGTCGAAGCCCGCCGCCAGCCAGCGGCGGCCGAGCAGCGCGCCGGCGACCAGCACGGCGATGCCCACCGCGCCGGCGACGGCCTGGTCGGTGCCGCTGACGAGCAGCAGGCTGCCGAACAGCAGCCGCTCCACGCTGCCCTGCGAGTGGAAGACGTCGCTGGCGAGGATGACGCCCGCCGCCAGCGCGCCGACGAGCACGAGCGCGGTGGCGGAGTCGTACTCCGCGCGGCCGCGGCCGGCGAGGGCCGCCACGCCGACGGCGACGATCCCGGCGGTGGCCAGCGCCCCGAGCAGCGGCGAGAAGCCGAGCCCGTCGGCGAGCACGAGCCCCGGGAAGGCCGCGGTGCCCACGGCGTGGGCATAGAAGCTGAGCCCGCGCAGGACGATCCAGGTCCCGAGGATCCCGGAGGCGACGGCCAGCAGCGCGATCTCCACGACCGCGCGCTGGACGAAGGGAAGGTCGAACGGGGCGGGCACGGAGACCAGCCTACACGAGAACGGGTCTCATTCTCGCCGCGACCGGTGAGCGGAGCCCACGGGCGCTCCGCGCGCCCGCGCGGCTCCCGTGCGCCCTACGTCTGGCCGGCGTCGCGGCGCGTGCGCCAGGCGACCAGGCGGCGCGCCAGGACCGGCGAGAGGCTCGTTGCCAGCGCGTCGGCCTCGGCGGCCGACTGCTCCTCGTCGAGGCCCAGGACCTCCTGGGCCAGGACTCGCGCCGCGTGGCGGCGGGAGGTCAGGACCAGGGCGGCGCTCACGCCGTTGGGCGAGAGCGTCAGCGTCTCGGGGCCCACGAGGTTCAGCGCGCGGAGGCGGCGGATCATCTCCAGCGCAGTCGGGTGCGAGACGCCGACCTTGCGGGCGACGGCGGCCTGCGACGGCGGCGCGGCGTTCAGGTTGAGGTCCCGCAGGGCGAGCAGGTACCGCGCCTCGCCTTCGGTCAGCTCCATGCACGGGACCGGATCGGCGGACGCCGGCCTGGAACGGGTGGGGTTGCGGGTGCTCATCGCTGCTGACCAGCGTACTGCGACCGACGGCGGCTCAGGCGCGCGCCATGCCCTGCGCCAGGGCACCCGCGATCGTCGCCAGCGCCTCCCGGGCGCTGGGCATCACGGTGGTGTTGAAGAACCCGTGCAGCTGGCCGTGGCGCTGGACGGCGACCGCGACACCGGCCTCGCGCAGGCGCTGCGCGTATGCCTCGCCCTCGTCACGCAGCGGGTCGGTGACCGCCGTCGCCACGTGCGCGGGCGGCAGGCCCGCCAGGTCCGTGGCGTACAGCGGTGACGCGCGCGGCTCGCTGCGGCGCGCCCGCTCCGGCACGTACTTGTCCACGTACCAGTCCATGCCGCGCTCGGTCAGCAGGAACCCGTCGGCGAACGTCGTGACCGACGCGGACTTCTCGGCCAGGTCGACGGCGGGGTAGATCAGCAGCTGGAAGGCCGCGCCGGGCAGCGCGTCGTCGTCGCGAGCGGCAAGGGCGACGACCGCCGCGAGGTTGCCGCCCGCGCTGTCGCCGCCGACCGCGATGCGGGACGGATCGGCCCCGAGCTGCTCGGCGTGGGCCACGGCCCAGGCGTACGCGGCGGCCGCGTCGTCGGCCGCGGCGGGGTAGGGGTGCTCGGGCGCGAGGCGGTACTCCACCGACAGGACGCGCACGCCGGAGAGGTGCGCCAGCAGCCGGCAGCTGGCGTCGTGGGTGGCGATCGAGCCCTGGACCCAGCCGCCGCCGTGGTAGTACACCAACAACGGGGCGCCGGCTGCGGGGGCGGTCGCGGGCACGTAGAGGCGGGCCGGGATGGGGCCGGCCGGACCGTCGGCGACATGGTCGGCGACCGCGACCGGCAACGACGGCCGCGCCCCCATGGGGATCGCCGACAGGTCGAAGCGCCGCCGCTGCTCGGCCAGCGGCACCCGGTCGTTCTGGCGGTCGGGCGTCCGCGCCGACAGGCGGGCGAGCAGCCATGCCTCGGGGTGCAGGGCGGTGGCGTGGGAGGGCGGGGCGCCGGCGAGCCGGCGGATGACCCGCGCCGGCAGCGCGAACAGCGCCCGCGCGAGCAGGCCGCCGATGCGCGCCTCCATGCGGCCGGTCAGCAGGGTCAGGCTCGACGGGATCACGGGCGGGTCAGCTCCTCCAGCAGGAACACGAACGAGGCATAGGGGCGGCCGGTGACCTGCTGCAGGCCGATCTCACAGGTGCGGTTGGCACACAGGCAGGCGTCGAGCTCGCGGCCGTCCAGGTCGGCCGCGGCGTCGCGCAGCGCCGACGCGGGCAGCTCGGGATGCAGCAGCCCGCGGTCGCCGGCCATGCCGCAGCAGGTCGTGCCCGCCGGCACGACGACCTCGTCGGCCAGCGCGGCGGCGACGGCTTCGAGCTTCGGCGCCAGCCCGAGGTGGCCGGAGGAGCACGTGGGGTGGACCGCGACCGAGGCCACGCGGCGCCCGACGTCGAGCACGGGCAGCAGCCGGTCGTGGGCCCAGGCGATCGAGTCGAGGATCTCGATGCGGCGCAACCGCTCACGGGCCGCGTCGTCGGGCAGCGCACCCGCGATGTCCTGCAGGAGGCCGTGCGTGCAGGAGGTCGCGTCGGAGACGACCGGCAGGCGGCCGCCATCGGTCCAGCGCCAGAGCGCGCCCGCGGTCTTGGCCGCCATGACCGCGTGCCCGTCCTTGTAGCCCTTGGACGCCCACGGCGTCGCGCAGCAGTGACCGCCGACGTCCTCGGGGATCCACAGGGGCAGGGCCGCCCGCGCGGAGACCGTCACGAGCGCCTCGGGCAGGGTCGGGGCTGGCGGCATGCCGTCGGCGTTGCCGAAGATCCGGTTCACGCACGCGGGCAGGTAGACGGCGGCGGCCCCGGCGCGCGCGGTGGGCGGCAGCGCCGCCGGCGCGGCGCGCGGCAGCTCGGCCGGCCACGTCGGCACGAGCTCGGCGGTGATGCGGGAGCGCAAGGCCTGCGGGACGGCGTGGACCGCGCGGTCGCCGATCACGCGGGCGGCGACGTGGCCGGCGCGCAGACCGCCCCGGGCCGCTCGCTCGACCGCGCCGTAGCGGTGGGCCACCGCGGCGGCGACCCGCTCCTCGCGCGGCGTGCGCTCGCGGGCCCGGAAGTCCTTGATGAGCGCGCCGGTGTCGATCGCCAGCGGGCAGGCCGGGGCGCACGTTCCGTCGGCCGCGCAGGTCTGGATCGCGTCGTGCTCGAAGTCCGCCAGCAGCGCCTCGTAGACCGGGGAGCCCTCCGGCTGGCGCGCGAGCTCGCGCCGCAGGACGATCCGCTGGCGCGGCGTCGTGGTCGTGTTGCGGCTGGGGCAGACGGGCTCGCAGAACCCGCACTCCACGCACGCGGTCACCGACTCCTCGATCGCGGGCTGCGTCTTGAAGTCGCGCCGGTGCGCCTCGGCGTCGCGGGTCAGCACGCTGCCCGGGTTCAGGACCCCGTCGGGGTCGGCCAGCGCCTTGATGCGCCACATCATGTCGGTGGCCTTGGCGCCCCATTCGCGCTCGACGTAGGGCGCCATCGAGATGCCGGTCCCGTGCTCGGCCTTCAGGGACCCGTCGTACTCGTCGAGGATGAGGGCGACCAAGGCCTCCATGAACGCCTCGTAGCGCTCGACGTCGGCGGCGACGGCGAAGTCCGGCGTCAGCTGGAAGTGCAGGTTGCCGGCCGAGACGTGGCCCGCGACCCCGGGCAGGAAGCCGTGCTCGCCCAGGAGCGCCTGCAGCGCCTTGGCGCAGGAGGCCATGCGGTCAGGCGCGACGCAGACGTCCTCGATGATGATGGCCGTGCCGGCCGGGCGCAGGCGCCCGACGAGGCCGAAGAGGCCCTCGCGCACGTTCCACGCCATCTCGACGGCCTCGGCCTCGCGCGTGAACGCGGCCGGCTGCAGCAGCGTGTGGCCGTCGAGGATCGCCCGCGCGGCCGCCTCGCAGCCGTCGAGGGCCTCCGGCGTGTCGCCGCCGAACTCGACCAGCAGCGCGGCCGAGGTGAACGGCAGCTCCTTCCAGTGCTCGGGCGTGCCCGCCATGTTCCACGCCGCGGCGATGAGCGCGGGCGCGACCATCAGCTCGGTGGCCCGCGCGCCCGCGGCGACGAGGCCGGCGACGGGCGCGATCGCGTCGTCGATCGTCTCGAAGTGCAGCCACGCGACCGTCGTGTGCGCGGGCTCGGGCCGGGCCCGCAGCGTCGCGTCGGCGACGAACGCCAGCGTGCCCTCGGAGCCGACCACCAGGCGCCGGAAGATCTCCAGCGGCGTGTCGGCGTCCAGGAACGCGCACAGCCGGTAGCCCATCGTGTTCTTGATGGTGAACTTGCGGCGGATGCGGTCACACAGCTCCGCGTCGGCGCGCAGCTCGTCGCGCAGCGCCAGCAGGCCCGCGGCCAGCTCGGACTCGGCGGCGGCGAACCGGGCCTCGGCGCCGGGCGCCGCGGTGTCGACCGTCGTGCCCGACGCCAGGACCAGCGTCATCGCCTCGACGGTCGAGTACGGGTCCCACGTGGTCCCGCAGCGCATCCCGCCGGAGTTGTTGGCGATCACGCCGCCGATCGTGGCGATGTGCGTCGAGCCCGGGTCGGGACCGAGCTTGTGGCCGTGACGGGCGAGCAGCCGGTTGGCGAACCCCAGCAGCGTCCCCGCCTTCAGGTGCGCGCGCGCGCCGCCGTCGTCGATCCGCACGCCGGAGAAGTGGCGCCGCACGTCGATCAGGATCCCGTCGGTCTGGGCCTGGCCGTTGAGGCTCGTCCCGCCGCCGCGGAAGTTCACCGGCGTGCCGGTGCGGCGTGCGTAGGCCAGGGTGCGCGCGACGTCGCCCGCGTCGCGCGCCAGCACGACGACCTGCGGGAACCGGCGGTACGGGCTCGCGTCCGAGGCGTAGCGCACGAGGTCGATCGGCCGGCTGAGGACGCGGTCGGCGCCGAGGGCGGCGACGAGGTCGCCGCGCAGCGGCTCGGGCGTCCCGGCCGCCAGCGCATCGGGCGCGCGGTCGCCGGCCGGCGCCCCGCCGGGGTGGCCGATGCGGTGCGGGTCGGGCGCGAGCAGGACCATCGGCTACTGCAGCGCCATGCCGGGCCGGACGCCGACTTCGACCAGGCGCGGGCCGTCCTGGGCGGCGAGCGCCTCGCCGAGCGCGGCGTGCAGCTCGTCACGGCCGGTGACCGTCCGCGACGGCACCCCGTAGCTGGCGGCGGTGGCCGCGACGTCGAGCGCGGGGAGGTCCAGGCCGGGCGCGCCCTCGATCTGCTCCAGCGTCGCGAACCACTTGAGGATCGCGTACTCGCTGTTGCGCAGCACCAGGAAGGTCACCGGGATGTTGTAGGCCTTTGCCGTCCAGAAGCCGGTGATCGCGTACTGCGCCGAGCCCTCGCCGAGGACGCAGACGACCGGCCGCCCCGGCTGGGCGAGCTGGACGCCGAGCGCCGCGGCGAGGCCGAAGCCCAGCCCGCCGGCCGAGCCGAAGTAGTAGCTGCCGGGCCGCGAGATCCGCAGGCGGTTGCGCAGCGCGAGCGTGCTCGACGGCGACTCCAGGACGATGATCGCGTCCTCGGGCAGCAGCCCGGCCAGCACTCCGTGCACGTCGCCTGCGTCCATCGGCTGGCCCGGCTCGGAGTCCCCGACCGGCGGCGGCGGGTCCAGCGGGGCCGGCGGCCGGCGGTCCGGGGTCCCGCTGTCGGCGAGCGCGGCCAGCAGCGCGTCGAGCGTGAGG
>JAWVGD010000029.1:0-3038 GCA_033855515.1 Baekduia sp. | reverse complement strand
GCGCAGGTTCTGCTCGACCTCCTCCTTGGCCTCCTCGACCGCGACCTCGGTGAGGCACGCGACCGCCGCGAGGTGCAGGAAGTCCGCCGCCTCGGCGTTCGGGCCGGGATGGCCGGGCTCGTCGGGGCGCAGGAGCACCACGGCGCCCACCATGTCGTCGCCCGACTGGATCGGCACCTCGGCCGTCAGGGCCTCCGGCACCTGCGAGGGCCGGTCCCGGACGCGGTCGGCGACGTAGCGCCGGACCTCCTCCAGGAGCTGCGGCCGCACGCCGTTCTCCCCGCCGGCGGCCACCGCGGCATCGAGCCGCGGCACCACGACCGCGACCGGGGCCCCTGCGGCGGCCGCCGCCAGGGCGGCCACCTGCTGCAGGCCGTCGCCGCCGAGAACGGCGTCGACCATGCGCAGGTGGACCTGACGCAGACGCTCGACCAGGGATCCGGCCGGCGAGGCGGCGGACGCCTCGCGGGATTCCGCCGCCTCTCCCATTCGGACGCTCCTCCTATGCGGCCGTCGTCGCAGCGTCGGGGTGGGCCTGGAGGATCTCCTCGCCGGCCTCCCCCGTGCGGACGCGGTACGCCTCTTCGACGGGCATGACGAACACCTTGCCGTCACCGACGGCCCCGGTGCGAGCGTGCTTGAGGATCGTGTCCACGATCGCCTGCACGTCGCCCGAAGCCACGACGCACTCCAGCTTCACCTTCGGCCGGAGGTAGTTCGTGAGCTCCGCCCCGCGATAGCGCTCGGTGATCCCCTTCTGCCGGCCCGAGCCCTTGACCTCGCTGATCGACAGCGAGGGGAAGCCGAGGTCGAGCAGCTCCGTGCGGATCGGCTCGAACGCTTCGTGGCGGATATAGGCAACGACCATCTTCATGTTGCGGGAACCTCCGTGGGGGTCGGGATGGCGCCGACGCCGTCAGCAGCGAGGGTGCCCTGTGGGGCCGCACCGTAGCCGACGAGCTCCGGGGCGGGGATGAACTGCTCCGGGTACCCGTACATGCCGTGCTCGGAGATGTCCAGGCCGGCCATCTCCTCCTCCTCGGACACCCGCATCCCGTAGGTCGCCTTGATGACCGCGAAGGTCACGTAGGAGACCACGAACACGAAGGCGAACACGACGACCACGCCGATCGCCTGGTAGCCGAGCTGCTTGAAGGAGCCCGTGTAGAACAGGCCGCCGCCACCGACGGCGTTGTACTTCGCCAGCGCGGGCACCGTGAACAGCCCGCACGCGAGCGTCCCCCAGATGCCGGCCATGCCGTGCGCCGACAGCGCGCCCACCGGATCGTCGATGAAGCGGTCCACGAAGTAGACGCCGAGCACCACGATCACCCCCGCGACCATGCCGATGATCAGCGCGGCCCAAGGGGCGACGTAGCCCGAGCCCGCCGTGATCGCGACCAGCGCGGCGATCGCGCCGTTGCCGGCCATGCCGATGTCGATCGACTTGGTCCTCCAGTACGCGGTGGCGACCGCGGTCAGCACGCCGCCGGCGGCCGCGATGTTCGTGGTCAGCACGACCTCGCCGAAGCGCCCGTCGATCGCGTTGAGCGTCGAGCCCGGGTTGAACCCGAACCATCCCAGCCACAGGATGAAGATGCCCAGGCCGAAGAGCGGCATGTTGTGGCCGGGGATCGCCCGCGGCTTGCCGTCCGGCCCGTACTTGCCCTTGCGCGGTCCGAGGTGCAGCAGGGCGGCCAGCGCGCCGGTCGCTCCGATGAGGTGGACGGCCGTCGATCCGGCGAAGTCCTGCATGTGGACGTTGTTCTGCAGCCAGCCGCCGCCGAAGACCCAGCCGGAGGCGATCGGGTAGATGAAGGCGGAGAAGACGATCCCGTACATGACGTACACGCCGAACTTGATCCGCTCCAGCGTCGTGCCCCAGACGATGGCCAGGGAGACCGCCGCGAAGACGAACTGGAAGAAGAACTTCGACTGGATGGTCGCGTCCGACAGCCCCATGATCGGGAACGCCTTGGCCGGATCGCTGAACCCGCGCAGGAAGAACCCGTGCGTGCCGATCACGTGGCCGGGGTCGCCGCCGAAGGCGAACGCGAAGCCGACGGCCCAGTAGAGGATCGCGGCGATCGAGAAGTTCACGAGGATCTTCGCGACGATGGTTCCGGCGTTCTTTCCGCGCGAGAAGCCGATCTCCAGGAAGGCGAAGCCCGCCTGCATGAACATCACCAGCACGCCGGCCACCACGACCCAGATCGTGTTGATGCCTACGGTCTGCGGCAGCCCCTTCGGGCCTGGGATTGCGTTGTAGATGTCGTCGGCCGAAGCGCTGGCCGGCAGGAGCAACAGCGCGGCGAGTGCACTGACGATCAGTGCGCGTGCCGTGATGGAACGTCTCATGTGACCTCCTAGTCGAGCGTGCCCCGGCAGTCTGTTGCGCGGTGGACCCCGGGTCGTTAGCCGGATGTCGAAAGATCGCCGGTGGCGATTCGCCAAACGGTCGAGGCGCCCCTGACCTGAGGGCGAACCAGATCTGCCGGAGTTTGGACATCGGTACAAGGCATGTCTCTCGCGCGGGGCCTAGGCTCGAGTGAGGCCCCGCCCCGACGCGAGTCGGCCCCGCACGCACCCGAAGGAGTCACCGCCCTCTATGAGAACCCGTCAGCAGAACGTCACGGCCGCCCAGTGGTCGGTCAACGGCGGTGCCCTCGGCGCCACCGACCTCACCGCCCCCGGCGCCAACCTGTTCGGCGCCAACGTGTTCACGGTCGACGAGCAGCGCGCCCGCCTGCCCAAGCACGTCTACAAGCAGCTGCAGGCCACGCTCGAGGCCGGCGCTCCGCTGGACAGCACGCTGGCCGACGCCGTCGCCCAGGCGATGCGCGAGTGGGCGATGGAGAAGGGCGCCACCCACTACACGCACTGGTTCCAGCCGCTGACGGGGCTCACGGCAGAGAAGCACGACTCCTTCTACAACCCGACCGGCGACGGCCACGCGATCGCCGAGTTCTCCGGCAAGGAGCTCGTCCAGGGCGAGCCCGACGCGTCCTCGTTCCCGACCGGCGGCATCCGCGCGACGT
>JAWVGD010000028.1:0-3708 GCA_033855515.1 Baekduia sp. | reverse complement strand
GTCCTTCATGTCGATCAGCAGTCGGCGCGGCCCCGACGTCGTGTCGGCGCCCGGCTCGGCGTGCAGCTCCCAGACCTGCTGGTGCTGCGAGCGCGCCGTGTAGTACACGAACAGCCTGCCGTTGTGGGCGAAGTCCGGATGGAATGCAAGACCGAGCAGCCCCTGCTCGCCGCCGGCCGTCACACGTGTGCCGAGGTTCGCGAAGGGCGTCGACACCAGCTGTCCATCCTCGATGATCCGGATCTGGCCCGTCTGCTGCACCACGAACAGCCGGGAGTCGCCGGGCGGCGACGTGACGTAGGTCGGCGATGTGAGCCCGGACGCGATCTTGACGAGCGAGAAGCCCGCAGCTCGCTGCACGTTGGGTGCTGCCTGCGCGCTCGCGGGCAACGCGACGAGGGTGAGCGTGAGCACGAGGAGCAGCCGGGAGATGCGCATCCGTCGCACGCTAGCCTGGATATCAGCCGTGACCGCGAACCTTCCCTTCAGCACGCAGCGCCGCGTCCGCTTCCACGAGACCGATGCGATGGGAGTCGTGCATCACGCGAGCTACCTGCGCTACCTCGAGGACGCCCGCGTCGACTTCCTGCGCCAGCTCGGGCGTCCCTACTCGACGCTGCGCGACATCGACGGCATCGAGTTCGCGGTGATCGGCATCGAGCTCGCCTACCACGCGCCGCTCCGCTTCGACGAGCTCTTCGAGGTGCACGCGGGGATCGCCTCGGTGCGGCGGGCAAGCTTCACGATCGAGTATCGCGTGGAGCGGGACGGACGGGCGGTGCTCGATGGGCACACGCGGCATGCGACGCTCGAGATCGGCACGCATCGAGCGACCCGCGTCCCGAAGTGGCTCGCCGACGCGGGCAAACACTAAAGCTCGCGTAGAGCTTTAGTTTCCTGCTAGAAGGAACGCCCGCCGTCCGTCGAGGCGCGGATGCTGCCGTCGGCCAGCACGGCGAGGAAGATCTTGGGATTGCGCGGATCCGCGGCGACCAGGCGGGCGTCGGGCCACCCCGCCTTGTGCCAGGCGACGCCGTAGTCGGCCGACCACTCGAGCTGCGGCCCGGCGATCAGCACGCGACCCTGCGCACCGGGGCTTGCCGTGACGGACCACACCGGCTTGCCCGCCGCCGGCACCGGCGCCCAGCTGAGACCGCCGTCGAGCGAGCGCCAGAGACCCTTCTCACCGGCGGCCGCGAGCAGCATGTCCGCGCGGCCGGGAACGGCCATCGCCGCGATCGAGCGGGTCGTCCGCGGCAGCCCGACCGCCGGGCGGGCGTACCAGGTGCGGGCGGAGTCGAGCGTGACGTAGATCGACGCCTGGGCGTTCAGCACGAACGCGTACAGCTTCCCGCCCGGCAACCACGTCAGCGCCCGCACGAAGCCGCCGCGGAACGGGGAGCGGCGCGCAGGCTCGATGCGGTCGAAGGTGAGATTGCCGCGGTGCAGCAGCCGCCCGCGGCTCACGATCGTCGACCCCGCAGTGAAGGCGGCCGATTGCGCCCGGTAGATGCGCGGGTAGGTCGTGTGCCAGGTCACGCCCTCATCGGAGGAGCGGAACAGTCCCTGTGGCGTCCCGAGCAGCAACGTGCCGCGCGCGTCCGAGGCCTCGACAAGGAACGTGGGCGTGCCGGAATCGGGCGGGAGCGCGCGCGCCGGCTGGCCGACGAGCCCGCAGCCGGACAGCAGGACGGCCGCGCCGATCGCCCAGGCGCCCGCGAGCACCCGCATGCTCAGAGCACGACCTCACGCAGACGCAGCGCCAGCTGCAGGTTGCCCGTCACGCGGAGGCGCTTGGTGAGATAGGCGAGCTGGGGATCCATGCGCCCTTCGACGATCGCCATCCAGTCGTCCGCCTTCGCGCGCACCGTCACGTCCGCCTCGCTCGCGGACTCCTCGACGCTGAGCGAGCCGTCGGCTACCCGCACCGTCCACGATCCGCCTCCCTCGCCTTCGAGCTCGAAGACATAGGTGGCGCGCAGATCGCCGGCGCGCTCGCTGCGGAAGCGCTCGGGCAGGCTCGCGAACAGCTCGTCCGCGGTCACGCGTCCTCCTCGACGAGGGATCGTCGTCCGGCGAAGCCCTCCCCGAGCCGGTGCCAGTGCGAGACGACCGGCTCACCGTGCAGCCAGCAGAGCTCGACGAGCTCGCCGTCGCGCTCGCTCGGGAAGTCGATCAGCCCGCGCAGCGGATCCTTGACCAGCACGCCGAGCCTCGCGAGCGTCTCGAGCGACTCGCGCAGCTGCTCGATCGCCTCGCCGAGCTCGCGCTGCGCCTCGGCCTCGCTCGCGTCCGGCCGACCACCCCCCGACGCCTCGAGCCTGCGAGCGAAGGTCCGCACGATCTCGGAGGCGGCGAGCCGCGCCTGCGTGGCCGCTCGCATGCGCTCGATCACCGGCTCGAGCTCGGGCAGCAGCGCGTTCGCCTCGCGCGTCGTGAAAAGCCTCGGCGCACCGGCGAGCGAAAAGCGATCGGACTCCACGAGCGGCACGATAGGCTGAGTCCATGGCACGTGACGCGCGCACCCGGCCGGAGCGGTTGCCGTTCACCGGCGACGATGAGGCCGACCGCCTGCTCGCAGAGGATCCGAACGCGCTGCTGATCGGCTTCTGCCTCGACCAGCAGGTGACGGTGCAGAAGGCGTTCGCCGGCCCGCTCGAGCTGCGGCGCCGACTCGGCCACCTCGATCCGCGGCGGATCGCGAACGAGGATCCCGAGCATCTGGTCGCGGTCTTCCGCGAGCGGCCCGCCCTGCATCGCTTCCCCGGTTCGATGGCGACCCGGGTCCGCATGCTCTGCGCGTCCATCGCCGAGCGCTACGACGGGGACGGCGCACGCGTCTGGGACGACGCGGTGAGCGGCGCGGATCTGCGCGCTCGCCTCGCCGATCTGCCCGGCATGGGCGAGCTCAAGGTGGCCAGCCTGCTCGTGCTGCTCGCGCGCCAGTACGGCGTCGACCTGCCGGGCCTCGAGGCGGAGCTCACCACGAAGCCTACGCTCGGCGCCGTCACGAGCGCCGAGGAGCTCGCCGCGTACCAGGCCGGAAAACGCGCCCACAAGGCCGCCATGCGCGCCGCGCGCGACCAGTGACCACACCCCATTGGAGGCACCGAACGTGAACGGCAAGCTCGCCATCGCCGCCCCGCTCCTTCTCGCGCTGACCGCAGCTGCCCTGATCCTCCCGTCCGGGTCGGGCGCGTCGAGCGCCGCCTGCGTTCCCGGCAAGACGAAGGTCGGCGGCAAGGCCGCACTGCGCTACTGCGGCCCCGCCAAGGCGAAGGCGACGGTCGGCGCGAAGTCGTTCTCGTTCAGCGGTGGCCAGTGCACCGTCAGCGGGCCGTACTTCACCGTCAACATCGGCGTGCACCTGATCCAGTCGGTCGCCACCGACAAGCCCGGGCCCAGCTCCTACTTCGGTGCGACCATCACGCCGTCCGACGCCGGGGTGCACCTCAAACAGGCCCTCCTGTGGACGTTCGGCGGCAAGGACTACGAGGTGCTCGCCAACAGGATCACCCTCAACAAGGGTCTCAAGAGCGGCTACTTCTCGGGCAAGTCGAATGGCCAGAAGGTGAAGGGCACCTTCATCTGCTGAGTGGCGTCAGCGTGGTCGGGACGCTGATCCTGCCCGCGCGCAACCGGTTCGCGACGACGTTCAGCCGGGCGCGGATCGCTCGAGGGACCGCGATGTTGATGCCGGCGATGCCG